>CAIYYV010000436.1 GCA_903930425.1 Akkermansiaceae bacterium
ATTCCAACCCGGTGACTATCTGATATTCGGCCGCGAAACCCGCGGACTTCCGGATGACCTCATCGCCGGAAATGGGAACCAATCGCTGCGCATCCCGATGGAACCGGGCGGCACCCGCAGCCTCAACCTCGCCACTTCGGTCGCCATCGTCCTCTACGAGGCCGTCCGCCAACAAAACCCCGAGGCCTCATCCCCAAATAAAATCGTGAGTGCCGGGCCGTCCGAAAAATCGACGGGCCTCGCTCAGCGGACGCTATAATTTCTCCAGCGCCTCTAACAAATCACCGGGGGAAAGCAGAGCCGGAAGGATGACCGGCTCCCGGTCGGGAGCGAGCAGCACGTTCACGGGGATGGCCGTGCGCCCGAGGTGCTGAAGTGCGGCTTCGATTCCAGGGTTGGGCTTGGTTTTGTCGGCCCTGAGGGCGACGACACCCTTGGCCTGCATGAGTGCGACAACTTGCGGGGTGTAGGCGCGCAATTTGTTTGCCTGACAAGTGGCGCACCATTGGGCCGTGAAGTCGATGTAGACGGGTTTACCGTCTTCGAGGAGCGCTTCGACGCGCGATTCAGACCAGGGTTCCCAAGTGATGGCGGAGGGCGGCGGCGGTTTCGCGAGGAAAACCCCGCCGGCCGAAAAGCCAAGAACTAACAAAAACGCGATCCCACGTGTCCGCCGCGTGCGGTGGGGCAAATTCCAGCGACCGTAAATCCACGCGGCCACCGCGATGGCGCTCAACCCGAATATCGGCCCGGGCAGGTGATCGAGATCAATCAGCCCCGCATAAACCCATAACAGATAGCCTGCGGTCGCAAATAACAGAAACGACATCGCCTGCTTGAAACTCTCCATCCATGGGCCCGGTCGCGGCAACAGCCCGAGCACCTGCGGAAAAATCGATAGCGCCAAATACGGGAGCGCCAGTCCGGTGGCCATGGCGGCAAAGGCCAAAAAGAATTGGGCACCCGGAAGGGCGATGGCGGCACCCAAAGCGACCCCGAGAAACGGCGCGGAACAGGGAGTCGCCACCACCGTGGCCAACACCCCGGAAAAAAATGAGCCCGCAAAGCCCTGCTTCGATTGCAGCGAACCGCCGAGAGAAGTGGCGGCAATTCCCATTTCGAAGACACCAAACAAGTTGAGCGCGAGCACAAACATCAACAGCATCAGCACCATCACCACCCACGGGTTTTGTAGCTGATAGCCCCAACCGAGCGACCCCGAATCCGCACCGGCCGCCGCGCGGGCGACAAATAAAATGCCACTGAGCACCCCGAACGAAACCCACACGCCTAACGAAAATGTCAGACCATGCACCGCGATTTTTTTCCGGTCCTCCCCTGACTGTTGGACGAAGCCGAGGATCTTCAAGCCGATGACGGGAAAAACGCAGGGCATCAGGTTCAGAAGCAGGCCGCCTAACGCCATGCCGCAGAGAACTGTGAAATAGGAAGCCCACGGCAAAGGCACGGCGGGCGGGCGGGTGATGGCGGTCATGGGGATGGCGATGGCGCGCGGACCTATCAGAATTCCTGAGAGGGAATCTCCCTGAGTAATCGGGGTTTTGAACGCGTCCCGCGTCGCTCGCGGCAATTCGAGGTGCCAGGCCTTGCCATCGCGCCGGATCGAGCCGCCATCACTGGCCGCTCGAACAAACGGTTGGTCAGGGATGAAATCGGTAAAAGTGCCGGAGAATTCCTCTCCCGGCTCGATGCGCAATACGATGTTTGCGCCGGAAGAATAGGCCGTGCTGCTCCAACCGGCGGCGGGCGAAGCGGCTTGGTGCGCGCGGGCCGTGCTGAAACATTCCTCCACGGCGGGGTCCTTGACCAGAACCGGGCCGACCGGCAAAACAAGGGAAAGCGAGCTGTGCTCGTTGAGGCAACTCTCCGCACAAATCTGCCAAGTCGCCTCGGCGCCGAGCGTCACCGTTTGGCCGGGCCTGAGGGTGGAGGGCAGGGTGATATCGATGAGAAACACCGGACTGCCCGAATGCACAAAACTTTTCCCGGAGAACCCGTCCTTCACCTCGGGCACGGGCGACTGAATCGGCCCGGCAGAGACACCTTGAGGCAGCGCCCATTGGATGGCGAGTGACTGTTCGATGCCGCCACTGTTCTGATAGTAGCTATGCCAACCCGCCGGGTGCTTGAGCATGAGGGCCATGCGAAACTCGCCACCGGGCGCGGCGGTTTTCACCTCGGAAACCCACACCGCCTCGGTGACGGGAGCCGCCGCAGGCATGGCGAACTGCCCGCATGCGACGGCCATCCAAAGAAACGACACTCCTAACAAAATGGATACGCGGATCATGGATCGAGAAAGCAATGAGAACCAATTTTTGAAACGGGCGACGCATGGATTCCGCAAAAAAAACGAGGCAGCCAGAAACTGGATGCCCCGTAGGATTGAGGAAAACCGGTTCGATTAACGGCCGTATTCTTCTTGGTCACGGGCGTTGCCATACACGCCGCCGGCGGTGCCTCCGACGGCCGCGCCGATCAGTGCGCCTTCCGCCGTGTGGCCCGATTGGTGGCCAATGATGGCACCGGCTCCTGCGCCGAGCAGGCCGCCAGCGACGGCGCCGCGTTGGGTGTTAGGTCCGGCGGGAGCGGCGCAATTCGCGAGGGCAAGAACTGCAACGGCACTGATAAGTGTGGGAATAAGTGTTTTCATAGGGGTTACGAGTTGCCAAAAACATAACTCACTTCTCGTGATATCCAAGACCTTTTTCCTGATTTGCAATATTTGATGACCCCGGGAAATCTCGGACGGCTCACGGGTGCGTCACCAGCCCTGAAAATAATCGGGCTGAGATGAGATTGGGCTTGTCGGAGGAGGCGGGAATCGTTATGGCGCACCACGTCGCAAGACAAGGCGGCCCGACTGATGTCCCTCATAGGTTATTGGGTTTTCCTACGAGGAGAATCAGTCGGGCCGTATTTTTTTTGCCGGGAAACCCCACCCGCGGAATATGAAAACCGAGCTTTCTAAAATCCGCATCAGCATGCTGCCATGGCCACTGCCGCCGGGCCCGCCCCGGTTTTCTGTCTGCCATTTTTGTGACACGCTGCACAAGGCCGCCCCGGTTCCCGAAGGCATTGCGGCACGGTGCCAGTGCTGCGGTGCGGTGCTCTATCAAAATCGCCCGGCCTCACTCGCCCGGGCCTCGGCATTCTCGCTGGCTGCTTTGTTGCTGATGGTTGTGGTGCATTTGTTTCCTTTTCTCACGCTTGATGCGGCATCGCTTCGGCGGCACTTGACTCTGGCGGGTGCCGCCATGGCACTCATTGAAGAGGGCAGTCCGGTGCTGGGTTGTGCGGTGGCCCTGTTCACTATTGTCACTCCGTTGGTGCTTGGTGGTGGATTGTTGTATGTGTGTGCTCCCCTGTTATTCGGGAGGCTCGCGCCCGGTGCCTTTCGTGTCGCCAAATGGATGCATCAATCCGAACCTTGGAACATGGTCGAGGTTTTTCTGTTAGGCGTGCTCGTCAGCCTGCTCAAACTGGCGAAAGTGGCCGACGTCCATTTTGACACCGGTTTTTGGGCATTTTTCGGTGTGATGCTCTGCATGGCGGCCGCCGTGGCAGGAATCGATCGCGACGAACTTTGGGACCGTATGGAGGTGGCCAAATCATGACTCCCGCGTTGTCAAGAGCGGCTGCTTGCGGTCTGGCCGGTTGCCAGATTTGCGGCAGGGTTTCACCGGTGGCCTTGCGGCGATGCCCGCGTTGTTCGAGTCGCCTGCACCTCCGCAAACCTGCCAGCATCGAGCGCACTGTGGCCCTGATGATCGCTGCTGCCGTGCTTTACATCCCGTCCCATTTGCTCCCGATCATGACCGTGGTGGAACTCGGAGACGTGTCGGAAAACACCATCATCGCCGGCATGATCACATTCTGGAAGGAAGGGGCCTACCCGATTGCCATCGTGATTTTTAGTGCCTCCATTCTCATTCCCTTTCTCAAAATCGTGACTTTGAGTTGGCTTTGCGCGGCTGCCACCGGTCGTGTGCACCCGTCTCCCACCGTGCTCGGACGGATGTATTGGTTCACCGAATTGCTCGGCCGTTGGTCGATGATCGACATCTTTGTGGTCGGCATTGTCGTGTCGCTCATGCAATTGGGAAATTACATGACCATCACTCCCGGGCCGGGAGCGCTTGCCTTTGCCGGGGTGGTTGTGCTTACCATGCTGGCAGCCATGAGTTTTGATCCCCGCCTGCTGTGGGATCGGCTCAATGAACTTTCCGCTGCACCCACCCCAAACCCCAGGAACCCCACTGCTTGAGCGAAGAATCTTCTCCCTATCAGGTTGCCGCCACTCCCGCATACCGGGCCGCGCAGCGATGGAACATCGTCTGGGTGGTGCCGATTATTGCATTGCTGTTAGGTGCGTGGCTGATCTATCGGCATTTTGCGGCGCAGGGGCCTGTGGCAACTGTGCGCTTTGATACCGCAGATGGAATCGTCGCCGGCAAAACCGAGGTGCGGTGCCGGTCGGTGAAAGTCGGCGTCGTTAAAAAAGTCACCCTCGGCGAGGATTTGAAATC
>CAIYYV010000437.1 GCA_903930425.1 Akkermansiaceae bacterium
AACTTCTAACATTTAATCTCTAATCTCTAATCTCTAATCTCTGATCTCTGACCTCTGTCCTCATTCTTCCACGACTTTGGCTCGGAGGAATCCTTGGGTGGGGAGTCCGGAGGAGCCGTCGAGGACGAAGCTTTGGTATTCGTAGGCGGGGTCCGTGAGAGCCTCGTTCATCGGGGAGGTGACATAGGCTTTGACGGAGGTGACGGAGCCATTGGGGAAGGTCAAGTTGCTGCTGCCCTCGATGGTGTAGGTGATGCCGTCGATGGTTTTGGTGGCGGCGCCCCAGATTTCGCCGGGAGGTGTATTGATGCGCGCGGCGAGGGTGAGGACCAACTCCTTGAGTGGGCCGCGGTCAGGATGCACCACAGTGGACAGATAGATTTTCCCACGGTCGCCGCCGTTGAGCGGATCGCCGCCGAAGGCAAACTCGGAGAGATTGCTCAAACCATCCTTGTCGGGGTCACCGGCCGCAGTGGCATCGGCTGTCGGTTGGAGAAGAGTGATGTGGTCATAGGCCCATTGCGCAAACACCCCCGTTTTCACGAGCTTGATTTCACCCGAGGTCGCATAATTCAGCTCGTAGCCGAGGGGCACGGTGGAGCAGAGGAAGGTGCCGCCGAGCGCGCCGGTGTAAGTGGCAATGGTATAACTCGGGAGGGTCGGCGGATGGGCATTGAGAATCGAAAATGCCAGTGTGGCGCCGGTGATATTCAATGTTCCGGCGACCAAGCGGTCGGCGGTGGCGGCGTCGATTTCGCAGGCATAAGTGCCGGTCAGGATGGTGTTGCCCAGGGTGAGGGTTCCGATGCCGGTGCCCGGAGCGAGAGTGCCGGCAGCCGTGACCGCGCCGCTCACCGGACCGGTGCCGGCTAAGGTTCCGGCGGCGCTCACCGTGTAGGCGCCGACGCCGGTGTGCGCGCCGTTGACCCGGAGCGTTCCGTTAGAAACCGTGGTGAGACCGGTGTAAGTGTCGGTGCCGCCGAGCGTCCAGGTGCCCGTGCCGTTCTTGGTCACGGTGCCCGCGACCGTGGCGATATTGGCCGCCACGCTGCTGCCGGTGGCGGTGCCATCGAGCGTGAGAGCAAACGCACCGGTGATCGTGCCGGTGTTGGAAAGGATGATGTTGCCGCTGTTCGCCACGATGCTGGTGGCGCTACCCAGCGTGAGCGGGCCAGCATAGGTTGCCGCCGTGGCCGAGCTGTTAGTCAGTGCGCCGCTGTTAGAAATCCCCGTGCCGTTCAGGGTCAGCGCTTCGGCAGTGGCGAGACTGAACCCGTTGAGATCGAGCACCGCACCCGAAGTCACCGAGGTGCCGGCGGCGGCAGTGCCCACCGGGCTGCTCGTTCCGCTGCTGGGTGCGCCCAGTTTGAGGACGCCGACACTGACGGTGGTTGCGCCGGTGTAGGTGCTTGCGCCGGAGACGGTCCAAGTGCCGGCACCGGTTTTGGTGACGGTGCCCGCGCCGGTGCCGAGGATGCTGGCCAGACTGCTGCCAGTGGACGCGCCACCGAGCGTGAGGGCAAACGCGCCGGTGATCGTGCCGGTGTGCGTGAGAACGATGGGACCTGTGCCGGCGACGATGCTGGTGGCACTGCCCAAAGTGAGCAGGCCGGGATAGGTGGCCGCCGCTGCGGAACTGTTCGTCAATGCGCCGCCGCTACTGATGCCGGTGCCGTTCAAGGTGAGGGCTTCGGCGGTGGCGATCGAGAATCCGCCCAGATCGAGCGCGGCACCGGACGTGACCGTGGTGCCGAGGACTGCGGTGCCCAGCGGGCTGTTTGTGACGTCACCGGCGCCACCGAGCTTGAGCGTTCCCGCGCTGATGGTAGTGAGACCCGCGTAGGCGTTAGAACCCGAGAGCGTCAGGGTGTTAGACTCGAGTTTGGTGAGGCCCATGGTGCTGGCAGGAATGGAGGCCGCATGGGTGAAATTGCCGGCCGTGGTGTCGATGCCGACGATGGAGGTCGCGTTCGCGGTCACGAGAGTGAGCGTGTTGGCAAAGAGCGCATTGACTTGGGTCGAGCTGAAATAACCCGCCCCGCCAACGCCGAGACCGAGCGTGGCGGAGGCCGCCACGGTGGTCGTGCCCGAGGCGGGTTGGGCCGCAGTATTCCGATAGGTGAGGGTCCCGACATTGACGGCCGTGCCGCCCGAGTAGGTGTTGGTGCCCGAAAGATTCCAGATACCGGCGCCACTTTTGGTCACAGTGCCCGCACCGGTGCCGATGCTGCTGGCGATGCTGTTGCCGGTGGCCGTGCCGCCAAGAGTGAGGGCGAACCCATCGCCGGTGATCGTGCCGGTGTGAGAGAGAATGATCGTGGTTCCGGCGACGATGCTGCTCGCGCTGCCCAATGTGAGCAGGCCACCATAAGTGGCAGTGATGGCACCGCTGTTAATGAGGGCACCCGCGCTGGAGATGCCCGTGCCATTCAGGGTGAGCGCCTCATTGGTCAAGAGGCTGACGCCTCCCAAATCGAGTGCCGCGCCGGTATTCACGGTGGTGCCCGTCGCCGTGGTGCCGAGCGGGCTATTGACGGCATCGCCGACTGCTCCCAATTTGAGGGTGCCGCTGCTCGCGGTGGTGAGACCGGTGTAGGAATTCGACAAATTGAGGACCAGAATCGACGCGCTGCTGCCGGCCTGAGTGACAGCACCCGAGCCGGAGATCAGGCCGAAATCGGCCCCCTGAGTGACGGTGTTCGAGCGGTTGAAGGTCAAGGTGGCGTTGTTGGCTATCCCGCCGATCGGCGACACTGCGCCGGTCGTGCTGCCAGTGCCTATTTGCAAAATCCCGTCGTTCACGATGGTGCCGCCGGTATAGAGATTGACACCGGAAAGCCTGAGGGTGCCGGTATCCGCCTTGGTGAGTGAGTAAGCACTGCCGCCATCGTTGATGGGGCCGCTCACGGTGAGGGTGGCGCCGGAACCCACGGTCCAAGTCTGACTGGAAGCAAGGCCGACCTTGGAAGCGAGGGTCGTCCCGGTGACGTTGTTGGCGGTGATGCCGTTGCCCAGTGTGTTGCCGTTGTCGGCCGTGGCGTCGAGGGTCAACATATTCGTACCACCGATGCTGATGGCTGCCACTCCCGCATCCACTGTTAGGCTGTTGATTTCATGATCCTGGCCGAGCGTGTTGGTGAGGTTGCTCGGCGTCGAGGTCGCGAAACGGACATTCGAACTGTAACCCGGGACCGCCGCAGGCGTGGTGCCGTCCACATCGGAATACCAATTCGCACCGGTCCACACGGAAGAGGCATCGCCTTTCCAATACAGGGCTGCGAGGGCATCACCCGCAGTGCCGGCTCCGACCACCGAGACCTGCAGATTGTTGCCACTGGTGCCGAGGGCAAAAATCGTGCGACCCACCCGAGTGGTGGCCAATTGATAGCCAGTAAAAGTGCTGGCCGCACCCCCTTGGATCAAGGTGTAGGTACCGGTCGCCGTGGTGCCGGGGAGTTGATTCAGATAGACGAGCGCCGAACCGACGGCCCCGGCCGCCGAGTGGCCCGCCGTCGTCAGCACGATTTTGTCACTGGCCACCCCATCGCCCAAGTCAAAGGCAAGGCTGTTCGGATAGGTGGGAGTGCCGCTGAAAGTCAAGGTGCTGCCCAGGGTGAGCGTGCCGACCGCGCCGTCGGTGAGGCGGATCGCTCCGCCGGGGTTCGTGGCATCGCCGACGGCGGCGGTGACCGCCATGGATATCGTGCCCGTGCCGCCCAGCGCGCCATTCTTGTTGATGTTCAGTTGGCCACCCGTGCTGCTTCCATTCAACCGCAATAGACCGCCATTAATGGCTGCAGGATTTCCAGAAGCGGCAAACACGTTATTACCGTCAATTGTTAGAGTTCCCGATCCACTCTTCGCGAATTTGTGCGATCCGGTAGTAACCGAGCCTGGAACCGTCATATTGAACCCTTGGGTGTCGAGCGTGAACGTCAGTCCGGACCCTGATGTACCCCCTCCGATATTACGATTCGGGTGCAGATCGAAAGAAGCAAGCAGCTGCATGGTGCTGCTTGCATCATAACTGATGCCAATGGTGGGGCTAGCTGGCACGGCACCGAAAGCACCATCCGAGCCTATCTTTAAAATGCCGTTTAAAATAATCCCACCTGCGAAGGAGTTGTTCGAATTGGCCAGCGTCACACTACCCTTTCCCGAGGTGGTAAATCTCAGACTCGAGCTGCCGGTGATCAAATTATTGATCGTGATATTCTGGTTGGCAAATGGTGCAAGCTGCACCGAGCCACCATTGGCCACGAGTGTCCGGTTGGGGTTCAGGTCGAACGGCGCCAGCCAGGTAAGTGGAGTCTGATAACCTCCGGAAAAGAAAACATTCGGTGTCGGGCTGGCCGGCACTGCACCCAATGAAGCATCCGAGCTAATGTTAACGCTTCCAGATACCCCGCCGTTATCTGCCACGATATACGTACCACCGGTGTAGGTGTTCATCCCATTAAGCGAAAGCGTGCCTAGCTTTGTTTTTGTTAAACTGCCAGCACCACTGATGACGCCATCAATACCCACGTACAACCCTGGATTGTCGAACGTCGCATTCACGCCGCTGTTGATGACGATGTTACGGTTTGCATTGAGGGTAAATGACCCTGTGCCTTTGAGCGTGCTGTTGCCGGCGAAGGTGAGGTTGGTGCTGGGTGACGCGGGCACCGCACCGAGCGCGGCGTCGCCGCTGATGCTGAGAATACCTGCGTTGAGGGTGGTGCCGCCGCTGTAGCTGTTCACGCCGGAAAGTGTGAGGGTCCCTGCGCTGGGGCCGCCATAGACGACCGCTCCCGTGCCCGAGATCACCGAACTGATGGCGAGGCCCTGCGTGTTGCTCATGAGGTCGAGCTCGCCGCCTGCCCCGATGACCAGACCCGAATTGCCCGCCGTGCCCGAGACCGTCAACAAGCCGGTGCCCGAGTTCATCAGGCCGTTCAAGGTCAGGCTGTTAGAACCCAGCGCCGTGGTGGTCGCCGCGCCCGTGTATTGCAGTGTGTTGCCGGTCTGATTGCCCGCCAGCGTGGTGGCCGCCGCGTATTTGTAATTGGTCGTCGCGACCGTCACGTTCGATAAATCAACCGCGGTCGCGCTGGTGGCACCGGTGTATGCGGTGATGTTGCCACTGCTGGCATTGTTGTCCGCGGCGTAGGTCAGGGTGGTGCCGCTGCCGACGCTGGCCCAGGTGCCTAACAAGGAACCTGAGAGATCCAGCGCGTGGCTGGTGGTCACGGCCGTGCCGGTGGGAAGCGTGAAGTTCAGGTAGGACTTACTGCTGTTAGAAAGAGTTCCGAGATTGAGGGTGACGCTGGTGGCGGTGCCCTTGGTGAGTGCCACCGTGGCTTGGCCGCCGACGAGCGTGGTGCCATTGAATGCCTGCGTATCGACGATGGCCGTGGCCCCGCCCAACACATTCAAGCCGCAGGTGCCACCCAGAGTGAGGGCCGAACCGCTGCCGATGACGCCGCTGGCATTGTTAGCCACCGCAAACTGGAGGGCCAGCGTGCCACCGCCCACGGTGGTCGGGCCGGTGAGGGTGTTGACTGCGGAGCCGCTGATCGTGAGCGTGCCGGCACCGGCCTTGGTGAGACCGGCCGTGCCGTCGAGCACGGTGGCGGTGCCATTGCCGAGGGTGGCAGAGATGCCCGATCCCATCGTGACCGTCGGCGTGGTGCCATTGAGCGTGAGCGTGGACGCACCTGATAGAATGTAACCGGTGGTGGTGAACGCCATGTCATTGACCGTGGTGCCGGCGAGGATCACGGTACCGGCGGTGCCGCCAAACACGGCGTCATCATCGCTGCCGCCAAGCGCGGGCCAAGCGACGTTGGCCGTGCCATTCCACCAATTGGCGGTGGAATCCGTGTTCCACGTTCCGGCACCGCCTTGGGCCCCGGGCGTGCCGAGGTTGGCGCCATCCCAAGAAAGGGAACCGGCCTCAGCGGACAAAGCGAAAAAAGGCGCGGCAAGCAGGGCGGTGAGTGTCCGCGTGCGGACCCGATGGAGACGAACAGTGGGTTTCATAAGTGGAGAGGGTTTGGGAATTGAGGTGATGAAATCTCAAAACCCGCCGAGTGGAGGCGGAGGCCCACACATGGCGTGAATCAAAAAGATCATCAGGCTTCTATGCCGCATTTCACTTTTCATACTAAGGCTGGCCCGGTGGACCCGCAACTCGCAAATCGCGATTTTGAATGTCTTTTGTTTGGACATCACAATCCGGCGGTTTCCTGTGGTCGACCGACTTGACGCGCATCGCAAAAAAGTAACAAGTCGAGTGCTGAATCCAAGGAATCTCAAGGATTGCAGCGGATGACGCGATGCGTCGACCGCGTCACTTTTCGGATGGCGGGGGGGTCGGAGTTATGGCAGACTCCTGCTCAGACCTGACCCGCCGTGCCCGCCCCGCTTTCCTCCGCTCCGCCTTCGGGCATCGCCCTGTTTGATCTGGACGGCACGCTGATTGCTTGGGATTGCCAATTGTTGTTCCGGCATTTCATGGTGCGCCATGCCCGGTGGCGCGGGGTTTTTCTGCCGTTCTTTTTGCTGTTGCTTCCTTTCTCGGGCTTGCTTGGCACGGCGCGCATGAAGCGCGTCTTTCTCAGTTACCTCTGGCGAATCACCCCCGAACAACTCGCGAATCACTCGCAGGATTTCGCCCAGGCCATCCGGCCGCAAATCTATCCGGCACTCCAAAAAGAAATCGACCGTCACCGGGCGGCCGGGCATTTCCTCATCCTTTCGTCCGCCAGTCCCGAGTGTTACGTCACGGCCATCGGCCGCGCGCTCGGGTTCGATTTGTCGCTCGGCACACCGGTGGAAACCGGCGCGTTTTTTCCGATATTGCACAACCACAAGGGTGCCGAAAAAGTCGTTAGATTGTTAGATCGACTGCCGCCCTCGTATTTTGACGGCGGCCGGCTCCGCAAGGCTCACGGATACAGTGACAGTTGTGCGGATCTGCCGATGCTCGCATTGTGCGAGTCGGTCACGGTAGTGAATCCCTCTTCCAAGCTCACGGCGCACGCAGTCCGGGCCGGTTGGGAAATCGTGCGTCCTGCCCGTCCGTGGAAATCCCGTGCCGGCTTCATCGTGCGGGTGCTGGCCTTGCTGGCCGGGGTCGGGCGGGATCCGGGCCGTGCCGCTTGAGGCGGATTCCGCGGGGTGGCCCGCAGTGGATATCCATCAAAGCCGGACCTTGAAAAAATCGCTCATGACCTCGCGATACACGTCGCGCTTGAAGGAGGGCAGCCAATCGAGATCGAATTCTTCTGGAAGGATCCAGCGGTAGGCTTGGAATTCCGGCGGCGTTTGATGGACATCGATTTCTGGAGCGCCGGGCTTCAGGCGGCAAAGGAAATACGTTTGTTCTTGGCCATGGCTGCCGTGCTTGCGGAGTTTTTTTTCCCGGACTTCGCGCGGATAGAGATATCGATAACCGTCGCGTTGGCCGACCACCTCGTAATCGCAAGGCTCGAGACCGATCTCTTCGCGCACCTCGCGCACCAGCGCCTGCTCCGGTGATTCGCCGAGATCCACTCCGCCCTGCGGGAATTGCCAGGCACCGGGAATCCCGGCCCGCTCGCAGATCAGCAAACTGCCAGCCACATTGACCATCATAGCGGCCACATTGGGACGGTAGCGAACCATGCGCGGAAGCTGTCAGTCGCGCACCGCGCTGACAATACTTAACTTTTCCAAATCATTAAAACCCGAGCCTGGTTGAAAAAATCACGGACGAGAGACTCGGGCTGGTCAAGCGCCCTCAGGTCTGCTAGTCTTCAGTCATGTTGAATTCATTTCTCGTCGCTTTGATGGTGGCCTTGCTTGTTATTGCCACCCCCGTTCAAGCCCAGAACGCGGCCCCGGCCGCCACCCCGGCTGCTAACAATAAAATCGAAGACTCGTTACAGCAGAACCGGTTTTGGCAGGCGAGTGTGGGTGGCGGCCATTACATGGTGCAGCTCGACCGCATCTCGGCGATCAGCCGGCACAAGTATCTGCTCGATGGCGCCATCATCGTCGATGAGGTCACGGTGGATGCGGTCGGCCAGGCACTCGTGCGGTTTTATTTTCTCACTCCGGTCACGGATGCGTTGACGGGCAATGCGGCAGGCAATGTCGCCTCACGCATCGTGGAACGCGGGCGGGCACTCATCGATAAGACCGCCTCGGATGCCGGCACCAACGTGCAAAACATGGTCGTCAAAAAATTCCCGGAAACCACCCACGCCCACACGATCGAATACCGTGTGATGTCGGCCGAGGAGCTCGGAGGGCTTTACAGCAGCGTCCACACCGCCTGGGAATCCGGGAAAGGTCGGAAATTCACCATCAAGTGAACGGTCGAAACCCATAGAGGCACGGATTCTCTTTCCATTCTCCTCAATAGGGCGTAGCTACTGCCTCGCGCTCATAATGCGAGTGCCGCGTCATTCTTCTTGACTCATCGAGTGGTGCCGCCTAAATCGCCGCCCCTCAACCGCATCTCTCACCCGTCTCTCCCATGGCCAACGCACAAGTCATCCTCAAAGAAAAAATCACAGGCCTTGGTGCCGAAGCGGACGTCGTCAAAGTCCGCGCCGGCTACGCCCGCAACTTTTTAATCCCTCAAGGCAAGGCGTATGAGGCGAACCGCTCGAACCTCCGCCATGTGGAGGCCCTCAAAACCGGCCGCGCCCGCCGGGAAGCCGAGGAAGTCCTCGTGTTCCAGGACATCGCACTCAAAATTGGCAAGCTCAAACCGAAGTTCACCTTGTCGACCGGACAAGGCGGCAAGGCCTTTGGTTCCGTGACCCGCATGGATCTTCACAAGCACCTCGAAGAGAATGGTATCGTGATCGACCGCCATGCCATCGAACTCGAAAAACCCGTCAAAAAATCCGGCAAGACCGAGGTGGTCGTGCGCCTCCATGCGCAAGTCAGCGCCACCCTCACCATTTCCGTGGATGCCGGTGACGGCGAAGCCGGAGATTGATGGCCGCCCAGAATCGCTCTCCTTTCGAAATGAAAACCCCCGGCCCATCAAGTGGACCGGGGGCTTTTTTTTGCGAACTCCAATCGCAATCAAAAAATGGGTCAGGCCAGGCCTTGGCGCAGTGCTTTTGAAACCGCTTCAGTCTGGGATCTCACATGCAGTTTCCGATAGACCGAACGCAGGTGCATGTCCACCGTGTGCTGGGAGATCTCAAGGTGGTCGCCAATTTCCTTTTTGATGAAACCCTTGACCAACTCGCGCAGCACTTCGGACTCGCGGACGGTGAGAGGTTCGATTTGCTGGACCGGGCCGTGACGGGAGAATCCCTCGAGGATCATCGTGGCGACCGAACTGCTGAGCGCGGACGCCCCATGCATCACGTCGCGGATTCCTGCTAGAATTTCATCGGGATCGGCCGTTTTCAAAAGATAGCCAGACGCGCCGTTGCAGATGGCACGATACACTTTCTCGCGGTCATCATGCGCGGTGAGAATCAACACCTTCACCTCGGGGATCATGTGACGGATTTCCGCTAGAATTTCCAACCCGTCACGCCCGGGTAAGCCGAGATCCAAAAGCAGCAAGTCCGGGCGTTCGTTAGAAACCTGAAGCTGCGCGAACAAATCTGCAGCGCAGGTGAAGTGCCGCGGGCACGCCATGTCGTCCTCGCCATCGATGAGGCGACGGATGTGCTTGGCGAAAATCTCATGATCTTCGATCATCCAGAGCGTGACGG
>CAIYYV010000438.1 GCA_903930425.1 Akkermansiaceae bacterium
CCGAGGCGCTGCAGATGCACGTGCATGATCGCATTCCCAGCGAGTTGCACATGGGCGCGCTGACCACGCTCCGACAACTGAGCCAAGCGGAAATCCTCGAACCCTATCGCACCCAGCGCCTGACCAAGGAGGGGTCGGTCGTGGAAGTTTCAATCATTTCCACCGCTTTGGTGAATGAGCACGGGCAGATGTATGCGGTGGCGACCACGGAACGGGCAGTGCCCGCGTCCACGCCCCCGACCAAGCCGAAACCATCGAACCCACTACTTCCATGACAGACAAAGACACGGCGCGCGGTGAACCCCAAACTCGTCTAACCCTGATGGAGGGAAACCCTCGGACTTATACGCCCGAGGAAATTCGGCGCGTGTTTCATGATTTGCAGGTGCATCAGCTCGAGTTGGAGATGCAGAATGAGGAACTGCTCCAGACACAGGAATCACTGGAAGCATCCCGCACGGAGTATTTCGAGCTCTATGATCTGGCACCGGTAGGCTACATGACCGTCGATGACAAGGGGATGATTTTGAAGGTGAATCTCTGGGTCTGCAACCACTTGCGAGAGAACCGAATGGATCTCGTGAACTGGCCGCTGAGCAAGTGGATTGTGCGTCAGGATCAGAATCTGTATTTCCTTTTCCGCAAGCGGTTCATGGCCGGTGAAGATGGGGCCGAGTGCACTTTGCGGATGGTCCGGAGAGGAGGGGAGTGTTGTTGGGTGCATTTTTCATCCGTCAGCACGATGGACACTGCGGGCAGAATCGTGATGCGCCTCGCGATGAGCGACGTCACGAAAATCAAGGAATCGGAGGAACAGATTCGCGGCCAATTGGAAGAACTCCAGCGCTGGCAGGATGTGATGCTGAATCGGGAGGACCGGGTACAGGAACTCAAGAGAGAAGTGAACGTGCTTTGTGGCAGTCTCGGTCTGGAGGCGCGTTATCCGAGCCAGGCTGTCGATGCCGCAGATGCCGGTCCGAGACCAGCCTGAGTGCAACAGGAGAACGCAAAGGAAATCTAAATTCATGCAATCGCTGTTTTCTTTGCGACTTTCTGCCCGGACCCTTTTACGAATCGGCTTGAGTTTGCTGGCGTATTTTTTGGCGCAGATTCTTTTGTTTCAATTTTCTGAGTCGTTTGGATTGGTGGCGGCGATTTGGCCACCGGCCGGGATTGCGCTGGCCTCATTGTTGTTGAGTCCGCGGCCTCAGTGGCCGGCCTTGCTCGGCGGTTTGTTCGTGGTCGGAGTGACGGCCAATCTGACCACGGACCGGCCCGTGATTGCCTGTGTGGGCTTCATGGTCGCGAACATTTGTGAAACAGCCGCGTCGGCCTGGCTGATCACGCACTTCTGCCCGGCCCCGATTCGTTTTGTGCGGGTGCGGGAAGTGACGGCGCTCGCCGTGGCCGCATTCTTCATCAATGCCGTCACCGCAGCGATGGGTGCGGGCTGTGCCAGTCTTTCCATTGGGATTGGCTTCAAGTCGTTTTATGGCACTTGGTGGACGGCGAATGCACTGGGGTTACTGCTGATCACTCCGTTGATTTTGGTCTGGGCGACGCCGGTGCAGCCGCATGTCATCCAGTCATGGGGAAGACGGATTGAGACGATCCTTCTGTTCGCCACGACTTGTGCGGTAGCTGTGGTTCTTTTCGGAACGGACTGCATGATTCTCATGGTCGAACCCCGATCGTATTTGTTGTTGATTTTTGTGATGTGGGCGGCTCTTCGATCGCACCCGCGCAGTGCGGTGACTCTGTTAGTTGTCGTGTCACTGATTGCCATCACCTGCACGGCGGCGGGGATCGGACCATTTCCCCTGGGTGGGACGGACCTTCCTTCGCGCTTGTTAGCGGTGCAGTTTTTTTTCCTTGTTCTGAGCCTGAGCGGGCTGTTTCTGGCCGCTGCGGTGGCCGAGCAGCAGGAAATCCTGTCGCAGTTGCATCTGGCATTCGGGAAGTTGCAAGTGAGCGATTTGGAGTATCGACACCTTTTTGATCGGGCGAATGCGGGGATCTGCCTGATATCAACAAGCGGTGAGTTGATGCACGTCAATGAAGCGTATGCACAGATGCACGGACGCAGTGTGCAGGAAATGCTTAGCCTCCACCTGAAGGATTTGAACTCGCCCGAATCCCAGCAACACATCGCCGAGCGAATGCAGCGTCTTCTGGCAGGGGAATTCCTGACTTTTCAGGTGGAACACTATCACAAGGACGGTCACCTTGTCCCCCTTGAAGTCTCGGCCAGTTTGGTGGTCTTCGCGTCGAATGCCCTCATCCAGTGCTTTCACCGTGATATCAGCGAACGCAGGCAAATGGAGGAGCAAGCGCATCAGCTTCTCGAGCATGCCATCGCGTCGCGCAAGGCGATGCTCAGTGCGCTCGAGGATGCGCAGCAGGCGCAGAAGCGCATCGTGCTTTCGTTGCGCGAGAAGGAAGCCCTGCTCAAGGAGGTGCACCACCGGGTGAAGAATAACCTGCAAATCATCAGCAGCCTGCTCCGTCTTCAATCGAACAAAATCAGCAATGTCATCGCCAAGGGAGCGATGTTAGAAATGCAGAACCGGGTGCGTTCGATGGCCTTGATTCATGAATACCTCTATGGATCGGACAATTTCGCGGATGTCGATTTGGCCGCTTATCTCACCCGGCTCTGCGAGCAATTGTTCCGCGCGATGGTGAGCGCCCCCGAGCGGATTCATCTGCATTTGGATTTTGCGCCCTTGACTCTGGACATCGGCCAAGCGGTCCCGTGCGGATTGCTGGTCAACGAATTGGTCACCAACGCATTCAAACATGCCTTTGTGGACGGGCGGGCGGGCGATGTGTGGGTTGAATTCGGTCCGCTTCCGGAGGGCGCGCGTGGCATTCGTTTGCGGGTGGCCGATAATGGAGCCGGCCTGCCACCGGACTTGGATCTGCAGAACCTCGCGTCATTGGGCTTGCAATTGGTGAGTGACTTGACGCGCCAATTGCGCGGTCAACTGACGCACGTGGCGAGTCCGGGCGCGGTGTTTGTGATGGAGTTTGAGCCCATGCAGAACCGATGAGCCATTGGACGCAAGGAGCGGCGGACTCCGATCCGCCGATGGCCCATGAAAAGAGCCAAGGATGTGCCCATGCGTCGAGGCAAGGGCGTGGGATACGCTTCAATGATTTGACCTCCGCTGGGTTCAGGGCGAAAAATCGGGGCTGGACCCGGGCAGGGATCTGAGTTGGGATCATGGGTCATCCGCGCATGCATCCTCTCAAAGAACCCGCCCCTGTGAACCCGGTCTGTATTTTGATCGTGGAAGATGAGAGTATTGTCGCGCGGCACATCGCCATCAGCCTGACGCAATACGGGTATCGGGCGGTCGGGCCAGCCGCCAGCGCGGAAGAGGCCCTTTTGCTGGTGGAAGAATTTCATCCGGACTTGGTGTTGATGGACATCCACCTTCAAGGTGCGATCGACGGCATTGACTTGGCGGAAGCCATGCGCGACCGGTTTCGCTTGCCGGTCGTGTTTCTTTCCGCCTATGCCGAGGATTCCACCTTGCTGCGGGCCAAGGCGGCCAATCCCTATGGTTATATCCTCAAACCCTTCGAACACCGCGACCTGCGGGTCACCCTCGAGATGGCCCTCTCCATGCACCGGCAGGAACAACTGCTGCGCGTCAGGGAGCGCCGACTCAATTTCTTGCTGAGCAGCACCAGCGCGGTGATCTATACCTGCCAGATCTCGGGCGATTTTGGCTTGATCTTTGTCTCTGAGAACGTGGGCTCGTTGTTAGGGTATTCGGCGAGTGAATGCATCGGCGATCCGTCATTCAGAATGAACCACATCCACCCCGACGACGTGCAGCGTGTCATTGCCATGGTCGATAGCGCATTGAAAAATGGGCGGGCCGAGACGGAATACCGGTTCCGCGACAACGATGGTTCGTATCGATGGATGCGTGACCAAGTGTGCCTCGGGCGCGATCCCGCCGGCCATGCCAGCGAACTCATCGGGGTGATGACTGACATCACCGAGCACAAGC
>CAIYYV010000439.1 GCA_903930425.1 Akkermansiaceae bacterium
ACACTCGGCGGCCAGAGGCCACCGCTCCTTGGGGCATGAATGCATCATGGGCGATGCATGCACCTTCGACGGATCGAAGTCCGCCGCAGGTCTTTCAATAATCAATCCTCAATAATCCATACTCAATCTTCTCACACCGCTCTGCGGCGCGAGCGGAGCAGGACGCCCGATCCGACCAGGCAGCCGATCGCAAACAGACTGCCGGGCTCAGGCACGGCCGTGAGGTTCACGAATTTGGGCAGAGTCGCCTCGCTGGCGAAGTTCAAGCCGCCGGTGGTGGCACCGTAACGGATTTGCCAAGTGTTGAGTCCGGAGATGAACACCTCACCATCGGTCAACTGGTTCGCTCCATACGTGAAGTATCCGCCGTTCCATGCGCCAGAATAATTGATCAGCGATAAAACAGTGTTCTGCGCAAACGCGGTCGGCGTGCCTGCCTCATCGGTCAAGGTGAGGCCCACAGTTCCTGTGAGTGATAGAGTCAGATCTCCGGTGACTTTTTGAAGATCCGCCGCGTAGGCATTGGCCGTGGAATTCATTTCATACATGAAAGTCGAGCCACCATTGAGAGTCAGGGCACCCGTCGCCAGAGACTCAATCGACGCGCCGGGCGATAGGACGCCGTTCACGATCATCGCGCCGGCGATCGTGCCGGTGCCGCCGAGTGTTGCGCCGCTGGCTACACTGACCGCACCCGCGCCGGTGATCGAGCCGTTGACTAACAATTTCCCGTCGCTCACGGTGGTGGCACCGCTGTAGCTGTTCGCTCCGGTGAGCGTCCAAGTGCCGGTGCCGGATTTGGTCAGGGTGGCGGTGGCGGCGGTGCCGGGCAGGCTCTTGTCCATCTGTCCGTTGCCCGCGCCGCTCAGCGTCAGCGCACCGTTGGCGCTGTTGTTCGGGGCGGCGCCGGTGTGCAGCCAGAGGTTGTTTCCGCCGTTGGCCTCCAGCGTGGCACCGCCGCTCCCGATCGTGAAATTGCGCCCGTCGCCGGTAGCGACCGTGTTATTCATCCGGATCGTGCCGCCGTTGATGACAATCGCGCTATTATCATACCAAAGCCCGCCAAGATTTTGGTCATACCCGTAACCCCAGTTCTGCAGCTCCAGCACCCCGCCGCCCGAAACCGTGATGGCCCCGCTAGCGGAGTAGTAGCCATCCATGAACTGCGAGGCCTGCACGCTGAGCACCCCGCCCTCGACGTTGACGTTGCCCCCGTAATTCCGCAGTTGCGATGTGGTGGTCAGCGTGCCCGTGCCGGTCTTGGTCAGCGTGTAACCCGAGGTGCGGCAGTAGGCGTTCAGGACCGTGTTCCCGGCCCCGCCCACCGTCAGAATGGAACCCCCGTAGTAGTAAAGCTCAACGGAGTCGGGGGTGGCGCCGACCGTCAGCGTTTTGCCCTCGTTGACCGTCCAGGTTGAGTTATGGATCGCTACAAAGTAAGTAGTGCCCAGGGTCAGGTTCTTCGTGGAGGCGGACATATCAATACCGGCGCCGTCCGCGAACTCGAGCCAGCCGTAGCCGGAGATGTCGATGTCCGAGGAGGCGCTGCCCACACTGATGCCGCCCCAATACCGAGTGCCGGTCTGGCTCAAGCCAGTGCAGAGCGACGCGCTGTCCCAGGTGGCGATGTCACTGGCTCCGGGGACGACTCCGCCCACCCAGCTGGCGCCGTCGTTCAGGTCCGTGCCGGTGGCGGCTTTGGTGATCGTGGCGGCAGAGGCGGAATGGGCCACGAGTGCGACGATCGAAATCGCCAGAAAACGGGGGCAATGGATGGGTTTCATAGTCTTCATCTCTTTTCAGGGCTAGTGGGTTGAATGGTAGTTGTTAGACAGTGGGGCAGTGAGTGGCGAATCGCGGTGTGTTCCAAATACTCTTCAAGTAATCGAGGCATCGAGGAATGCAGAACACAACTACAATGTTTTTATCATCATTTGCCCACATGGCAACTGTGGGATCTTGTGATCAAACTGTGAGATCTGGGAGAGGCTTCTTCGCAAAGAGCGGCGTGCAGGGATGCCCGCGCCACGGTGGCCCGGGCATCCTGCCCGGTGGCCTCATCCTTAAGGATAGAATGCTCGGCCATTTGCCGTTGGCCATCTCCACTCCGTTCCGGTTCGCTTCGCTCGGTTGTGGTTCTCTTGTCTTGATTCGGGTGCGAAGAGAAAATGCGAACTTCGAACATTCAACTTCGAACATCGAACCGAAGAGGAGGCTGTGTGGCCACGGATCGAGGCGGCGCCTCATTCGCATCGACACTCATAGAGTGCCGCCATCGACACTCATAGAGTGCCGCTACATGCGGGCCATGTGAAGTCCATCACAAGCCGTGAGTATCTTTTCATGGACATTCGGCGGATCGGAGTCCGCCGCTCCGTGGGTCATCCGCTCCGTCGCAGTGCGCCGTTTCGCCCGCGGACTGCGCCGTCCAATTCTCAATTCTCAATTCTCAATTCTCCAATCTCCAATCTCCAATTCCTAATTCCTAATTTCCAATCTCAAATCCCCCCGCTCTGCGGCGGCAGCGAACTACGAGCATTGAATCAACCTTACGTGAATTCGCGAAATCACGAAGGTTCTTTTCTGGCATCCCTCGCGGCCTCATGGCCTCATGGCCTCATGGCCTCATGGCCTCGCGGCCTCGCGTGAGACTCCTATCGACTCATTCGATTTTCTTCGGTTCAACGTTGGACGCGGAGCGAGCGTTGGCGAGCTTGGAGAAAACCGGCGAAGCCCTAACTGGCATAGGCGGAGGCGATGTCCGATGTTCGATGTCCGATGTTCGATGTTCGATGTCCGATGTCCGATGTTCGATGCTCGATGTGCGATGTTCGATGTGCGATGTTCGATGTTCGCGGCGTTCACGAGGTGATGGCCACCCGCAGGCGGGCGAAGAGTTTATTGCTGTTGGCGAGGGCACGTGGGATGCGCACGGTGACGCGGTCAACACCGGCCTCGAATCCGTTAGATTCAACCTGGATCCGCACCGGGGTGGCAAGCGGTTGACCCGCCACGGCCGGGGTCCATCCGCTGAGTGTCGAGCCGTATTCGACGCCCGGATTGTAGCTGGCGGAGGTGCTGGTGCGGCGGAACACGAAGATCAGATCGTCAGAGTCGAGTGTGGCCCTAGGCAGCAGCGCGGAGGAATCGGAATTCGGGCCGGACGGATCGCCGTCGATGACAAATTCGATGCCGTTAGGGATGCCGTCGCCATCGGAGTCGGCGGCGGCACCGGCACCGGCAATCCCATGAGTGGTTTCCCAGCCGGTGTAATTGGCGGGGCCTGTGGTGACCGTGAGGGTGCCGTTGCCGGTGATGTAACCGCGCTTGAACTGTGCGCTGGAACTCAGCGCGCCATACACTCCGGCGGGCTGGGCCACGCCGTCGAGTTTGAGTTCATGGATGGTGTCGGTGGTGCCGGTATTGAGATTCAACACCGCGCCGGTGGTGATCAGAACATCGGCGGTATTTGATAGGGACGGCGTGCCGAGGGATAGGGTGCCGGTGAGGATTCTGGTCTCGCCGCTGTAGGTGTTGGTGTTGGTGAGCGTCCAGGTGCCGGTGCCGGATTTGGTCAGCCCGCCAGTGCCGGAAAACACCATGTCGAGTTGGCCGAGGCCGGAACCTGTCAGGGTGAGCGAGCCGTTGGCGGTGTTGTCGATGGTACCGCCGGTGTGCAGCCAGAGGTTGTTGCCGCCGTTGGCCTCCAGCGTGGCACCGCCGCTCCCGATCGTGAAGCTGCGTCCGTCGCCGGTAGCGGCCGTGTGATTCATCCGGATCGTGCCGCCGTTGATGACCATGGCATCGCTATTGTAGCGAAGGTAACCGAGGTTTTCGTAAAGCCCATATCCCCAATTCTGCAACTCCAGCACGCCGCCGCCCGAGAGGGTGATGGCTCCTGAACTGCTGTGCACGTAGCCGGCATAGAGTTGATAGGACTGCATGCTCAGCACGCCGCCCTGGATGTTGACGTTGCTGTTGAGGAGGCGCGGATTGCCGGTGATGGTCAAGGTGCCGGATCCGGTCTTGGTCAGGGTGCCGGATTCGTAATCGCCCCAACTGTTGAGCACCGTGTTGCCCTCGCCACCGATGGTCAGGGTCTTGCCGTTGAAGATCATACGTTTGACGTCGGGGGCGCTGGACCCGATCGTCAAGGTCATCCCGGAGGCCACGGTCCAAGCCTGGTTGTCACCCAGTGTCACATCAGTAGCCAATTTCAGATTGACGGCAGGTGCTGCCAGATCAATGCCGCTGGAGCCGAGGGTCAATGGTCCCGCGCCGGTAACGTTAATGTCCGACGCGGCCCCTGCCACGCGGATCCCGCCCCATGAGACGGAGGAAGCCAGCGTCAGGCCAGCGCCCCAGGCGGAACCGCTCCATTCGGCGATGTCACTGGTGCCGGGGGCGATGCCGCCCACCCAGCTTGTGCCGGCAGTCAGGTCCGTGCCACTGGCGGATTTGTGGATCAAGGCGGCAACGGTCACCGTGGCGGCCGGGCTGGTGGCCGAGCCATAAAGGTTGGTCACGACGACATCGTAATTTCCGCTGTCAACGACCTCGGCAAAGGCTTTGGTATAGGTCGCAGAAGTGGCACCGGAAATGGGAACGCCACCCTTTCGCCATTGATAGCTCAAGGGAGCAACTCCCACCGCGCCAGCATTCAGGGTGATGGTTCCCTCAGAGGCAAGGGCGACACCCTTCGGGGGAACCGTGACCACCGGTTTGTCCGTGATGACCAAACCGGCCAAAAAACTCTTTGGAGCGCCATCGGCAGGGCCATTGATGGTTAGAGTATCCGCGAACCGACTTGTCGTCGGCGTGCTGATCGAGAAGCCAGCCGCAGCGTTATATGTGAAAGTTCCACGCACGGTATAGATCAGTGTTTCGGGGGTAACGCCATCGGTAACCGAGATAGGGGCAATTTGAGGAGCACCCCCGTCATCCGCCGCGATCGCCTGAAGGACATAGCCATGGGGAAACTGTGCCGCCAAGCCACTCAAATTGACCTGATAGGGGCCGCAAAGATTTCCCCAATAGACATCGGCATCTCCCGGATATCCCGCGTAATCGCTGGGCATGTAACCAGGGAGCGCCCAACTGGTCCCTACGCCAGCTGCGGACCACGAAACACCGAATGAATCCCCACTGCTCGGGGTTGCCGTCAAAGAGTCTGAGGCGACCCACGGATTCGCCGCCGAGAACCAGTCGCGTTGTCCGATGCCAAAGGCGGTAGCGGTCACCGCCATACCAGAAGTCCCAGACGCATTGCCTTGGAAGTTGATGCCGACGCTGGTGGCGAGCGGCGATTCCTGGACCAGACCGGTCATTTGAATGTCATCCACATAGGCATACTCGGTGGTGCTTGATGCGTTGATACTGAAGCGCACCTTGAAGAGGGCGTTATTACTTGCGTCGCTGCCGCAGACCATGTCCATGGCAGTGTAAGTGGTGTCCTGTGTGCTTTCCAAGGTGTTCCAACTAACGCCGTTATACCATTCGACCACAAGAGATTCGCCGGCACCCAGGCCGGAGGTTGCGCGGGCATATTGAACGTGAATCTCCTGATAACCAATGGTGCTGAATGCTTTCTCTATCCAGGTTGTCCCCGCCAGTCTGGCACCATACGTCCCCGTCTTGCTGGCTGCGGTTCTCACTTTCGCATTGGTATTTGAGACCGTCCAGCCGCCGGTGGTCCAATTGCCGCTCTCGAAACCCTCAGTGAAAAGCGATGAGGTGCCGAGAACCTTGTAACTGCAGATCGCCGCCCGCGGACTCTCTCCGCTGGAAAAATAGAAAACGGCATCGTAGAGGCCCGGGGCGCTCGCTGGAAATGTCATTGAACCGCTGAAACCGTAATGGGTGGTCTCCCAAGTCCAAACATCCATTAGGGTTTTGGTTCCACCTTGGACGTAGTTCCAGTCTAAATTGAGCGAATTGTTAGACTCCCCGGAGCGATAGGTCCCGATCCAGTCCCGGGCACCTTGCCCGCAATGGGTCCAATGAATCACGACGTTTTCATTGGTGGCGAAGCTTGCCTTGCTGGGCGCCAGGGACGGGACGTTGGTGACCTCGGGCAATAAGAGCGTCGCCCACTTATCCATGGAGTTGGTAAAATCAAAGGTCAATGGCGCGATACAGGTCATGCGCGGGTAAGCGTAACCCACATGCCCGGTCATATCGTTCATGAGCATCGGACTGACAGCATGATAGAGCAGGTAATAGTTGTTCTTGTAGGTGATAATCTCGCCGCTGCCGGGCGCTGACATAACGTTGCCAAAGTAATTGGGCCATGAGGGTTTTTCCGTCTGCGCGACATAAACCACTTCGCTGGCACCCGCGCCCGAACCCCATACATTCCGGGGGTCCGGTATTCTTGCCTTGGCGTACTCCGTGCCTGCCGGTGGCACCAAGACATCGGAATATCCAAAGCCGATTTTATACCTTCGAAGCGCGTAGTCGCCGACCGTATAGCACAAGACATACTTGGTGATTCCCCCCACCGTGACCTTGGTGATGTTGGGGGCTTCATGAAGCTTCATGGCACCGGCGGCGTTGCGCAACTCGGAAGTCAGCCCGTCTCCATGCTCGCTCATGATCTTGCGGGGCGGGTAATCCGGGTCCATCGCGCCGGGGTTGAGCATCCTCTGGAGATAGATCACAATATTGCCGGCGCCGTCCCCCACGGCGGCTAGCATATACATGTTGGTGCCGTCGTTGATGACCCTGTTGTCATAGCCGGAAACCAGCAGCTCTTTTTCTTTCCAGGCGAGCACTGGAAAAATGGTTGTGGCCGGATCCGGGTCGGGAACGAAATGATAAATGCCGCCCCGGTCATAATCGTAGCCGTAGGCATGATAGGTGCCGTCGGTGTGTTTATAGATCTCAAAGGCCCAGATGTGATTGTACCAGAGATTCGAGGGCCAGGGTGAGGTGTTGATGGTGATGGGGATCTCGGTAACGGTTTGAAAATCGGTGGTGGTAAACATCGTCGTCATCTGAGATGGCTCATAGGCGAAACCATGGGTGCCGGTGATATAGTAGTTTGCCCCTTCCTGATACACCTGCGGATCGGCCAAGCCGCCGTAGGCCTGGTTGCAGCCGATCACCACCTTGGGCTCGACATCCCGGCCCGTGGCCGGGCCCGCAACCACTGTGAATGACACCGTGTTGCCAATCGGCCCGGTGCCATTGTAGAGGTATGACGCGGTATAAGAGCCGATCGGAAGGTTCGCACGGAGGGTCACCTGTCCGTTTGTCGCCGCGCCGATATATTCCCACAACGCAAACGGACCAGTTGGGGACCAGGGTGCATTGCACAACGCGATGGTATCCGCCCCGGGATTATAGCCGTTGGCATAGGTGATGATCAGATCTTCTCCTGAATCGTATTGGGATTTATTCAGGGTGATCGAGGTGCTGACGACTTTGGAAGCGGCCGACAAGTTTGCGACCCAAAAGGTGGACTGGGCCGCATACCCCGCATTGGGTATTGCATCGGTGTTCCCATAATGGACACCCCACCAGCTGTTGGTATCCATGTAAGCGGCGTAGTTGAACCCGGTGGGCGTGTAATTATACCACGAGTCCCCGTCGCCCGATACGACATCTGCCGAGAGACAATACCAATCATTCCCGGTTTGCGCGGAAATCGTGACTGGATTGGTGAGGGCGACCCACCTGAATCCATCGGACAAGGTCGCGCCGGTCCCGGCCGGGACGGTGACCTCAGCCACGATCGTGCCGGTGCTGCCTCCATCGTGGGATACCCAAAGGCGAACCTTGTGACTTGCAGCCAAACCATTGCCACCATTGTCATAGAACCCCAACTGGTTGAGGGTCATTACCCCCTTGATGCGAAACTGTGTCCCGACACTCCCGGTGTACTCATTGAGAAGCGTCCCACTGAGAGCCGGGTTGGGTTGAAGCAAAAGGGAACTGCTCCTGGGAGCCGCGGCCCTGGCATTCCCTCCCGCCAAAGCATATAACAGAAGAAGCGCCGCCAATCGCAGCAGCTTCAGCAGAATCGGATGGGCGACAACTGCGATGATCAAGGTGTGGATCCCTTTGCGGTGAAGAGCAATTTCTTGCCAGGTTGGGTTTGGTGTTCGGTCATCTTGCCCGACCATGGGTCGAGCAAGCGCAATTTGCCGCCGGCGGTCGAGATGATCTCGAGCCTGGTCACCTCTCCGGCCTGCTGTTCGGCGCTGACCAGGAATCCGCCCTGGGCGCGGAGATGGGTGAACTTGGCATCTTTATCTTTGGGCCAGGCTGGGAAGACGCGGATGGTGTCGCCGGCACTTTGCAGCAGCAGTTCGGAGACGATCCCGGTCGCCGCCATCTGTTCCGAGTAGTTGCCGCGGGTATCGCCGAGCAGCATAAGGTAGCCGTTCGGCATCTGCCGCGCCTGGAATTCCCTGGTGATCCAGTCATGGGTGCCAGGAAGACTGAGGCGGGCCCGGGCGCCGGCCAGCACCATCACCGAGTTGTAGCCAGTGGTCTGGATGGTCTCAACGGTGCGGCCGAAGATCGCCTTTTCCGCCTCCGTCGACCACCAGGTGATCTCGCCGGCTGGAAAGACCGGCAGGACCGGTACCGGGACATTGTACTGGATCGGTTCGCCGCCGCGGACATCGGCGATCACTGGCGGATTGGTTTTCGGGGTCTGCGGATAATCGGGGACCAGTGCCAGCGCCGCCTGCCAGCGCTTGACCAGCTGAGTGTCGCAAGCCAGCACTGTCGCGCCCTGGATGGCGGCCTTGAGGGTGAAGCGGGTCCAGGCAATGTCGCAGGGAGTGTCGTCGGTGCCGAAGTCGCGGTGTTCCGGGCTGTAGGTCGGCCCGTAGACGGCCTTGCCTTCGGGCGTCTGCTTGCAGTGTTCGAGGAAATCGGCATAGAAGATCGCCATCTCCTTGACCAGCGGATAGGCATTTTCCTGCAGATACTTCCGGTCGGGCTGATAGAGATAGGCGAGCCAGACATTTTGCGCCTGCCAGCCGTTGGCACCCGGCACGTAGGTCCACGGGATGTAGAAATTCATGTGGTGGTTCTTCGTCTTGCAGGCGGCCGGATCGTTGATCTGGTGGGTGAAATGGTTGACCGGATAGAAGGCGCCT
>CAIYYV010000440.1 GCA_903930425.1 Akkermansiaceae bacterium
CGTCAGTTCCATCAATTTGGTCGGTGGCACTTACACGGATTCGGGCAACACGCACACCCTAACGGTCAGCCACGGCGCGGGTTCTTCCGCCGCGATCGACCTAACAGTTGCCGCCATTGGTCAACAAACACAAGCCGGAGCCACGAATCTGATCAAGGACGGCAATGGCACTTTGACCCTGACGGGCGCATCCAGCTACACGGGCACCACCACCGTCAATGCCGGCACCTTGGAACTCAACGGCTCACTGACCTCCGCCACCACAATCAAAACCACCGCCACCTTCAAGGGCAGCGGCAGCAACACCGGTACCCTCAACGTGGAAAGCGGCGGCAGCGTCGCCCCCGGCACCACCAGCATCGGCACTCTCGCAGTCGGAGCCACCACCCTCGCCGGCAGCTATGTTTGCGAGGTCGATGCCACCACCTCCGATGTGCTCGCCGTTACGGGTATCTTGGATCTAACAGGTTCCACTCTGGATCTATCCGGAACTCCTGAGGCCGCCAGTTATACCATCGCCACCTACACCGGCACCCTCATCGGCACCTTCCTCTGCACCACGGAACCCGTCGGCTACGCGCTGAATTATGACACCACCGGCGAAATCAAACTCATGAAAATGACTGCTTTCGAGAAATGGGCCGAACGAATCACAGATTCTAATAAACGCGGCCCGAACGATGATCCAGATGCCGACGGCACAAACAACCTCACCGAGTTCGCGTTCGGTGGCAACCCGAACGATGCGACTGACTCCGGCAAAATCTATTCGTTGACCGGAGTGCCTTCTTCACGCGGCCCCGGCAAGGAATTGATCCTGACCCTCGCCGTGCGCATTGGCACTCCCGAACCCTGGGAATCCCCGACCCAAACGATCGACGGTATCACCTACACCATCGAGGGAAGCGGCAATTTGACCTTCCCTAATGGCAACGTCATCCCGGTTTCACAGTATGTCACCGGCGCGATGTCAGCAGCCCTTACGGATACGGAAAACTACGAATACCGTAGCTTCATCCTCGATGGCTCGGAAGGACTCACCACCATGGGCTTCCTCCGCGCCAAGGTCGTTCGAGAATGAAGTCAGAGCTTGAAAATCAGAAACCAGAAGTGAGAGGCCACAAGTTTAATGTTAGATGCTAGACTCCTAATAATACTCCAATTGATGCCTCTTAAACCAACCGCCAAGTCAAAGATCATTCCTCGATTTCGCCACCTGCCATCTCTGGCCATGTCGGTGGCGCGATTGATGGCGGGATTGACCGCTTCGGCTTCCGCCTACCAGGAAAGTGCGCCCGTTGCGCCCTATTCCGTGGTGTCAAGCCCGTGGGCGATCGACCAGCGTGGCAGTCACCGCGCGGTGGTCCAGGTCACGACGGCGGCGGACGCGGTGCGGGTCGTGCTGCCTTGGCGGCGCAAGGCGGGTGATCCACTCACTCAGAACGTCGTCGTGGTCCAGGCGGCCAGCGGCACGGTAATCGCCAATCGGATCGTGTCCGATCTGACTCGGGAATCCACCACCGTCGTCTTCCAAGCGTCCGCGACGGGCGAATATGATATCTATTATCTGCCATTCTATGACGATTCCAACTTCAATGGTTCCTATAACTCCGGCTACGTGGCTTTCGCGAACACGGCCGGGTCCTCCTGGCTGACCAACAACAATCTGCCGGCTAGCGTGGCCAGCAAACCATTGGCCACGCTGCAACGGTTTGAGGCGCGGTTGGCGATCGATGAGTTTTGGCCGATGGAGGTGCCGATGACTGCCGCAGAACGGACGGCCCTGCTTGCGGCTAACACCGACCCCTATCTGTTGTTTCCCGATGACGGACGGCATCCGATCAAGATGCGGGACCAACTTCCCTATCGATGGACCACTGGCCCATCTCATGCGTTTACGGGCAGCGCCGCGCCCGATGAGTCCTACGCCTTTCAGATCGGCGTTTATGCCAGCACTCAGGCATTAAGCAATGTCCGCCTCACCTTCAGCGATCTCCAGCCCAGCGGTGGCGGCCCAGCAATCCCTGCCGCCAGCCTCGCCTGTCTGAACTGCGGCGGCACCAATTGGGACAGCCTGCCGCTCATTAAGACGGTCGATGTCAGCCAAGGACGCGTGCAACCGTTTTGGATCACTCTGTTAGTCCCGCCTGCCACTGCTGCGGGAGTTTACACTGGCCAAGTCACCGTGACTCCCTCCAACGCCCCGGCGCAAACGGTGACGGTGAATCTAACAATCCTAGCGGAAGTCACCACTAACCATGGCTACAATGACCCCGCCAGCCATTCGCGGCTGCGCTGGCTCGATTCGCAACTCGGAGTGAGCGACAACCCGATCCCGCCCTATACCGCGATGACTCTCGCCGACAACACCGTTGGCGTGCTCGGGCGGACTTTGACCTTCGGCGAAAACGGCATGCCTACCGACATCCAAGCCGGATTCACGGCGATATTGCAATCCGCCGCGAAACTGGTCGTGAGCGCGAGCGGTTCGCCGATTTCGTTTGCTGCCGCCGCCCCCAACGTCACTTTGCAAAACAACGGACGCGTCGAATGGCAAGCCGCCTCAAGTGCCTCTAACGGACTCACCATGATCACGAATGCCAGCATGGAATTCGACGGACATGTGAATTTCAAAGTCACGCTCTCCTCGCCCAGTGCGGTGAATTTGTCCGATGTAGCGCTCGAAATCCCCATGACATCCGACGCCTCCTCGCTCATGGCGGGCATGGGCTATGATGGCGGTCCGCGTCCGTCCAGCTTCACTTGGACCTGGAATACTCCTCACGACAGCCTCTGGCTCGGCAGCACCCAAGCCGGTTTGCACTGCGAGCTGCGCGGATCTTCCTACAACGGGCCCTTGCTCAATCTTTACAACCCGTCATCCCCCGCAACCTGGGGCGCGGGCTCGGTCACCGTCACCACTTCAGGCTCCGGTGCCTTGTTCCGCGCGAGTTCCGGCAGCCGCACGCTTGCCGCCAATACGCCCTTGGTGTTTGAATTCGCACTGCTGATCACCCCGGTCAAACCCCTCAACACCGCGTTGCATTTTGGTGACCGCTATTATCATAAGCCCGACGTTCCGGAACCTCCGTCCGATTGGCAAAAATGGGGCGTCAATGTCATCAACGTCCATCATTCCAGCTCGGTCAATCCGTTCATCAACTGGCCCTTCGCCACCCCTACCGAAACCAGTGCTTTTATCAACACTTATCAAGCTCAGGGCGCAAAAGTAAAACTCTACGATACTATCCGCGAACTCACCCAATACACAGCGGAAATATGGGCGCTTCGCAGCCTTGGCAACGAAGTGCTCGGCACCGGCTCCGGTGGTGGCTTCCCGTGGCTCCGCGAGCATTACGTCAACGACTACATGGCGCAATGGTATGTCCCAGTCGTTTCCCAAAGCACCTATGACGCGTCCGTCGTCACCACCAGGGATTCCAGATGGTATAACTATTACGTCGAGGGCATCAAATGGCTGTCTGAAAACTATCAGATGGACGGCATCTATCTCGATGACGTTGCCTATGACCGCCGCATCGTCAAACGGATCCGCCGCGTCATGCTCGACGCCCGCCCCGGCTCGCGCATCGACCTCCACTCGAACACCGGCTTCTCCATCGGCCCGATCAATCAATACGCCGATTTCATGCCCTACGTCGATCGACTGTGGTTCGGTGAGTCATGGAATTACGATGCCCTCAGCGCGGATCAGTGGCTGGCCCAGGTCACCGGTATCCCGTTCGGCTTGATGGGTGAATTGCTGAACAGCGGTGGCAACCCGTGGCTGGGAACGGTCTTCGGCATGACCCAGCGTTGGGGCTGGACTACCAATGGCGTGGTGCTCGACCCCCGCCCGGTCTGGAAAATATGGGATCAGTTCGGCGGCTTGCAGGACGCCACCATGAAAGGTTGGTGGCAAAGCGATGCCCCGGTTACCACCAGCGACCCCGAAGTCAAGGCCACCGCCTTTATCAAAAATGGCAAAACCCTCGTGGCACTCGGCAACTTCTCCACATCGAACAAAAACGTGACCCTCACGGTGAATTGGCCCGCACTCGGCCTCGATCCCGCTACGGCGCATTTCTTCGCCCCAGTCTCTGCGGGCTTCCAAAGCCAGGCGACCTATCTCCCGGATGCCTCCATCCCGCTCACTGCCAAGCGCGGAATGTTGCTCTTTCTCGACGGAGTGGATCATGCAGCCGCCCAGCGCAAACCCGTCGCCCGCTACTGGCTCAACGAGGCATCCGGCACCGTGGCTTATGACTCGATCGGCAGCTATCACGGCAGCTATGTCGGCAGCGTCGCCTTGAATTCGACCGATGTGACCGCCGGCGCAGAAACATCCCTGCGTTCAGTGGCAGTGAACGGCGGAAGCTATGTCTCTCTCCCGGCCACGCTCGCGGACACTGTGTTTCGCAGTGGCGACCCATGGACCGTTTCGTTCTGGGTGCGGCCCGTGGTCCCACTTTCTAACACCCACAATGCAACCCTCGCGTGGATCAATCCCACGGGAGTGGCGACGGGGCTCTTGTTCTACCTCGAAAGCAACGGCTCGCTCGACTACTGGGTCGGCGACGGCTCGAATTGGAACCAATGGCCGAACTACAACCCCGGCACCGGCTTGCAGAATGCTTGGGTGCAGGTGGCCGCCTCCTTCGACGGTCTTTCACTGCGCTGCTATCGCAACGGCTCCCCAGTCAAAACCCCTAGCATTGCCAGCTTTCTCATGCCCGATGCCGGATGCCCGATCACCCTCGGCCTCCGGCCGGGATCGTCCCCAGGTTTGGATTTGCACGGCAACCTAACAGATGCGCGGTTCTATCAGGGAATCCTCACTGACGCAGAAATCGAACAACTCCATGACTACCCCGGTTGGCCCGTGTCGGCCGACCAACCGGATGCCAACCTACCGAGCGTCGCGTTCCAAATGCCGGCCATCGATCAGGTTTCTCTCACCATCCCGATTGTTGCCAGCTGGCAATACCTGCTGGAAAGCTCGCCCGACCTGTCGGTTTGGTCTCCCATCGGAACAGCGCTGTCAGCACCGGCAATCGGCAAGACCCATACCTTCACCCAAACGATTGACTCCTCACCAACGGAATTCTATCGAATCCGCATTCAGCGCTGAGAGAAGAGTTCTTGCTGCAAGTCCAGCAACGTTACCGCCTCCACCTTCGGTTTGAGGCGGTAACGTTCGTGACCCCCATAAACCACAAAAGCCTTGTTGGGCTTGAGATCCTGCAAGGCAGAGAAAAATCCCGAACTCAAGACCGCCGTGAGCCCGCGCTTGATCTCGATGGCCCAACTCTTGCCGTCCACGGCTAGGCTCTATGGGCACCCTTGATGAAAACCTTCCCGATGAAAGTTCTGATAATTTCTCCCGCCTGCGGCGCAAAGATCAGAGTAAAAAAGAAAAGGGTAAAGACCCGAAGCCTGGCCACCACCACCAACCAAAACAACACGGAAAAAGGCATCGCAACTTTGGATCTTCGACCTCACGGCGGTTTGGCCGATGGATGAGTTGAAGGCATTGGGAAGTGAAAAGACCCTCCGGTGGCGGGAGCATCGGTTTACCTGATAGAACAGCACGGAGAGGCTGTAACTCCCCGTGGCGCGGCCACGCCACCCCGCAGTTCCGAACCTATCGGAGACCACTTGTCCTTGGTCGATGCAGCAGACATTGAAGATGCATCCTCAGCCAGGACGCTACACGCTCCAATGGCAGATATTTAAGATGCCTGAAATAGTTGCCAAATCAGTTGCCAAAAATGCACCATTATTTCGGATTTCGGCGGGTGCTGGCGGAGTGCTAGCTTTCTCCGCCAAACGAAAAACCCTTTAGAATCAGGGTGTTTTCGTTGTATCTAAAGCGTCGGGGCGGCCAGATTCGAACTGACGACTTCCTGCTCCCAAAGCAGGCGCTCTACCAGGCTGAGCTACGCCCCGCACGACGGCGCGGACCCTTGGGGAATTCTTTAGCAGAATCAAGCAATACTTGTGCGAATCCTCGAATTGCGACCGGTCCGCTTGACAGGGTGGGTCCGGGATCCGATGCTATCGGTCACGACAGGGGCGCTCATCGATCGCAGAGCCGAGATTTTCCACCGCGTGGAAAAGACCCTCCGAACCTGACGCGGGTCATGCCGCCGTAGGAAGTCGAGTCCCCGCTCTGCCTCCCCGGCCGTGCCATTTTTCCGCACGGCTTTTTTCTTTACCACCTCACTGCTCCCCATGATTCGCCCGGAAGACCCCCCAGTGGCCGCCACTCACGACGACGAGGCCACACACCTTGCCTCGCGCAGCCCGTTGCCTGCATCGACCCGCATTTATCTGCACGGCCGCCTTCACCCGACCGTCCGCGTTCCCATGCGCGAGATCGCGCTTTCTCCCACTTCATTGCCTGACGGCCGCACCGTGGCGAATGACCCGGTGCGCGTCTATGATTGTTCGGGACCGTGGGGAGACCCGGTCTTCACCGGCACCGTCGAACAAGGACTGCCCACCCTGCGCCGCGACTGGATTCTCGCCCGCGGCGATGTCGAACCCTACGACGGCCGCCCCGTCAAACCCCAGGACAACGGCTACCTCACCGAAAAACACGCCGAATACGCGTCAAAAACCGAGCGATCTAACCGTTTGCTAGAGTTTCCAGGACTCACTGCCGAGCGCCGCCAACCGCTGCGTGCCAAAAACCGACCCGTCACCCAACTCCACTACGCGCGGCAAGGAATCATCACCCCGGAAATGGAGTTCATTGCCATCCGGGAGAATCTGAAAATTTCCAATTCCTCATTTCAAATTTCAAACCTCGGTGACGATCTTGTTAGAAACGACTTATTGAAGCAGCATGTCGGCTCATCTCCGATCTGCAATTCCCAATCTCCAATCCCCAACCCCTGCGCTCCGTCGATCTTTCGCCGCTTTCCGCAACGCATCCCGATGGACATCACCCCGGAATTCGTCCGGGACGAGGTCGCTGCCGGGCGCGCCATCATCCCCTGCAACATCAACCACCCTGAATGCGAGCCGATGATCATCGGCCGCAATTTCCTCGTCAAAATCAACGCCAACATCGGCAACTCCGCCGTCGCCTCATCCATCGAAGAGGAAGTCGAAAAAATGCGTTGGGCCACCAAGTGGGGAGCCGACACCGTGATGGATCTGTCCACCGGCAAAAATATCCATGCCACCCGCGAGTGGATTCTGCGCAACTCGCCGGTCCCCATCGGCACGGTGCCGATCTATCAGGCACTCGAAAAAGTCAACGGCAAGGCCGAGGACCTCACGTGGGAATTGTTCCGCGACACGCTCGTCGAGCAGGCCGAACAGGGAGTCGATTATTTCACCATCCATGCCGGGGTACTGCTCCGCTTCGTGCCTCTCACAGCCAACCGCATGACTGGCATCGTTTCGCGCGGCGGATCGATCATGGCCAAATGGTGCCTCGCCCACCATCAGGAAAATTTCCTCTACACCCACTGGGATGACATCTGCGACATCTGCGCCGCCTATGATGTCGCCTTTTCCATCGGCGACGGTCTGCGGCCGGGGTCGATTGCGGATGCGAATGACGCGGCCCAGTATGGCGAGCTCGAGGTGCAGGGCGGGCTCACCGCGCGCGCCTGGGCCAAGGGCGTGCAGGTCATGAATGAAGGGCCGGGTCATGTCCCCATGCACCTGATCGAGGAAAACATGATCAAACAGTTAGAATGGTGCCACGAGGCCCCATTCTACACCCTCGGCCCGCTCACCACCGACATCGCGCCCGGCTACGACCATATCACCAGCGGCATCGGGGCCGCTCTGATCGGTTGGTATGGCTGTGCCGTACCAGCCGATCATGGCGGCGCCGATGGCGGACGTGATGTGGTCGTAGCCCGGCGCGATGTCGGTGGTGAGCGGGCCGAGGGTGTAGAAGGGCGCCTCGTGGCAGACCTTCAGCTGCAGGTCCATGTTCTCCTGGATGAGGTGCATGGGCA
>CAIYYV010000441.1 GCA_903930425.1 Akkermansiaceae bacterium
CGGCAAATGCCCAGGATGTGGTGTCATTCATATCAACCCCGCCCTCAAGCGTGACCTTCGTCTCGGCCCCCTTGCGTTCACTGAAATCATTGAGAACCGCTTCTAACGGATGCCCGATGAAAAATGGCCGGTAGACCGCGATCGGCAGCGTCGTGTCAAGCGCCAGTCGAACCTGCGGCCATTGAACAATAGCCTTCCCGCGCGCCTCACCATCAGCTCTCTTCACGCACACGTCTCTCAAAAATAATTCGTTTTCTCGCCACGAAAACGCGCTTTGCACAACGTCGAACGGCATGCCGCAGGCCACGACTGACTCGCATCGCGCATGACCCGTCATCTGAACACGAAGACGGCCCTCTCGATCTAACGTAAACTCACCTGCCGCTTCGAGGGCCTGCGCGCCACGGATAAGAACGTCACGCGGTGGCGGCAAGCCCAGCCATGCCTCAAGCAAACGCGGAATCTCCAGCGACGAACGTACATCAAAACGCCCTTCACGCGCAACGATGTCGTAATCTAAATGCCCGTCCAATGAACCGCGCGCGTCTATGGCATGCAACGAAGTGACTGTGAGCAAGTCTCCCGTGATCTCGGCCTCTGCGGCCACCTCGTCCAGAATATGCTGGTTTTTTTCTACATCCGTGGCGCGCAAGGCCAATTTCACAAGCAGTGATGACCGCTCCTTTGCGTCCCCCTCAATGAAAACCCGGAGCTGCGGCCGATGCTCGGCATTGAAATGCCACGGCTTCAAAGCATCCAGCACGCGAGCAATCAATTCCCGACGCTGCTTCATTTGAGAAGCGTCAGACGATTGAGCCCCTTTTTGCTGATACCCGCGAAGCCGGGCGTCGAGCTTGACCTCAATCCCTGCAATCCGCCCGCTCGCATTGTGAATGTCAATCCCCTGCCTGCCATCCATGAAAAGCGAGCCGTTGACATGCGTGACCTCCAAGGTCGTGGATGCAGGATTGACAGGATCTAACGGAAGAAAGAGCTGCGCGTCCTTGAGCTCAATTTTATTGAGAACAATCACTCCCCGGGCAAGCTTGGCCTTGTTGAAATCAAGGATCACACTTTCCACCTGGGAAATTTCATGCCGGTGCTCCGCATCCAAAAAAACCCGCACACGCGAGGCAATGACACCGCGAAGCGGAAGATAACTCAATCGACCGATTTTAATATGGGCGCCCTGTTTGCTGATTCCCCGCTCAATTGCAGCCCTCCAGGATTCCGGCAACCCCGTGTGATTGACCCACCAAAGTGACCCAAGCACCAGCAGCCCTGCTGAAACGAGGAATAGAAATGCCAAGGAACGAAGGTTCCGGGTGAGATGCAAACGGTGCATGCGACGGTCCCGGCATCCTATGAGATGATTTGAAAAAAAGCAACTCAGGTGACCAATCCGGCCTCACGAAATGAAAAATACGCGCTTCTCCCGGGAGCGGGCTTTCCGATGATCACATGATCAAGGAAACGAACCTGCATCAAACTCGCGGCCTCCACTAACCGACGCGTCACCATTTCGTCCGAACGACTCGGACTGGGATCGCCCGATGGATGATTGTGAATCAACACAAATCCATGCGCCCCGCGCGTGATGACCGGACGCAAAATTTCCCGCGGATGCGCGTTCGATTCACTCACCGTGCCGACCGAAACCACAGTCGTCCCCACATGCCGCAAACGCGTGTCCACCACCGCCACAACCACCTGCTCCTGCGCCAGATGACGAAGTTGCGGCGCAAAAAACTCGTGAATCCGCTCCGGACTGTCTAACGGCGTGTCTCGCACTTGCTCACGGGCCACTCGCGCACCTAATTCAAAGGCCGCAGCGAGCTTCGACGCCTTCGCCAGCCCTAATCCGTGCTCTTTCGCCAACTCGGATACCGGCAGCCCACCCAAGGCCCCCATCGATCCGTATTTCGCGAGTAAATCACGACCCATGTCGATCGCACTCCGACGCTTCGTCCCCGAGGAAATGAACAAGGCCATCAATTCCGCCGCGTCCAGCGCGGATGGCCCGAGCTGTGCAAGCTTTTCCCGCGGCCGCTCACCATAAGGCAAATCCTGAATCCGCGATCCTGTTAGAACCTCCCCACCTTCAACCCACACAGACGAATCATCCCCGGAAATTTTTGAGTTCATTTGAACACATTGCCCCATCAACCATCCATTGCAAGCCATTCTCTCAAATTTTTTCACAAACCAGAAGCACCACCGGAGGCCCTCAAGTGATCGCATGATGTGATGCCCGGGTCCAAATCCCGCCTTGAAATGCGCAGATGGACATGCATTCTCACCGCCCGCCCATGGCCGGACCCTCTTTCCAAGCACTTCCTGGATTCCGCGATTTCATTCCCCGTGAATGTGCCATCCGCAATTATTTGTTCGAGACCTGGCGCTCGGTTGCCCGGAGTTGCGCCTTTGTCGAATATGAAACCCCCCTCCTCGAGGATACCGCACTCTATCTCAAAAAATCCGGTGGCGAACTCTCAACGCAGCTCTTCCGGTTTCTCGACCAAGGCGGACGCGACGTGTCACTGCGCCCGGAAGTCACGGCCTCACTCGCCCGCCTCGCCGCCGAACACCAACGGCATTTCCCAAAACCCCTCAAATGGTTCGAAATCGGCCAGTGCTTCCGCTATGAAAAACCCCAAAAAGGCAGGGGACGCGAATTCTATCAGTTCAATGCCGATATCCTCGGCGAATCCAGCCCGGCCGCCGATGCGGAATTGATCGCCCTGGCAATCGAAACCATGCTCGCCTTCGGCTTTGTCGACGGAGATTTCAAGGTCCGCATTTCGGACCGCCACGCCTGGATCGACTTCGCCGCTCAACACCAAATCCCCGAAACCTCCATCCCCGATTTCCTCGGCCTCGTCGATAAATTCGACCGCGAAAAACCCGATACCCTCGCTGCCAAACTCGCAAAATTTGCGCTCTCCCTCGAACAAGTCCGCGCCTTCATCGCCAATCCCGAAAATGCCTCAACCGACTATCGGTTCATCCTCGACAACCTCACCGCCCGCGGCCTCGGCAACTTCATCGAACTCGACCTCTCAATCGTCCGCGGCCTCGCCTACTATACCGGCGTCGTTTTCGAGGTGTTCGATTCCAAAAAATCCATGCGCGCCGTCGCCGGTGGCGGTCGCTATGACTCACTCGTCACCACGATTTCAGATGGGGCCTCAGACCTCCCTGCCACAGGTTTCGCCATGGGGGACTATGTCATCCGAAATCTCATCGAACAAACCCCCCACGCTTCCATGCAAATGGAAGTCTGGCTCCTGCGCAATACCTCTGCCTGCGATGTCTTCGTGGTCGTGGTCGATGAATCCCACCGTCACGACGCCCTCAAACTCGTCACCGATCTCCGCCGCGCCCGCATTTCCACCGACCTCTCACTCACTCCCGTCAAAGTGGCCAAACAATTCCAAAATGCCGAAAAATCCGGCGCTCGCTTCGCCTTGGTCGTCGGTGCCGAGTATCCAACCCTCAAACTCAAAATCCTCGCCAGCCGCACCGAGGAACTCGGCTCCGCCGAATCCGCCGTCAATTGGATCTCCTCCCGCCTCCTCGAACCCGACGGCCCGTTACTCGCCTAACAGATCACCCCGAACGCCTCTCACCCTTTATCATTCCTGCCCGCCCCTTTCCTATGCGTACCCACCACTGCAACGAACTCCGCGAAACCCATATCGGCCAAACCGTCACCCTCATCGGATGGGTGAATTCCGCCCGTGACCACGGTGGCCTCATCTTCGCCGACCTCCGCGACCGCGAGGGCCTGACCCAATGCGTCTTCCATCCCGAACACAACCCGGAAGTCGCGAAATTATCCCACACCTTGCGCGAGGAAGATGTCGTGCAAGTCGTCGGCATCGTCGCTAAACGCCTCGACGGAACCCTCAATGACAAACTTCCAACCGGTGCCATCGAAATCGTCGCCAAGGAATTGCACATCGTCAACAAGGCGGATGTTCTCCCATTCCAACTCGATAAGGATCTCTCTAACGAGGATCTCCGGATGAAATATCGCTACCTCGACCTGCGCCGCGCCCGCATGAGCAAAAATATCCGCCAACGCAGCGTCATCACCTCCGCCGCTCGCCGGTATCTCGACGAGTCAGGTTTTTTTGAAATCGAAACCCCTATCCTCTCTAACCCAACCCCCGAAGGCGCGCGCGACTTCCTCGTCCCATCCCGCCTCAACCCAGGCCGCTTCTACGCACTCCCTCAGGCACCTCAGCAATACAAACAACTCATGATGGTGGCAGGCTTGGAAAAATATTACCAAATCGCCCGCTGCTTCCGCGATGAAGACCTGCGCGCCGACCGCCAACCGGAGTTCACCCAGATCGACATCGAAGCCAGCTTTATCGGCCAGGATGACATCATGTCACTCGTCGAAGGACTGTTAGCATCCATGTTTCAAGCAGGCCTCGGCGTGAAAATTCCCGATACCTTCCCGCGCATGACCTATGCCGATGCATTGGACACCTACGGCTCAGATAAACCTGATACCCGTTATGCGATGAAAATCACCGATCTGGCCGATGTCTTCGCGGCCACCGAATTCAAAATCTTCCGCTCCACCCTCGACAATGGAGGTGTCGTCCGCGCCATCAACGCCAAAGGCTTCGCGGGTATCACCACGGGCCAGATGAACCGCCTCAACGAAATCGCCATCCAGGCCGGCC
>CAIYYV010000442.1 GCA_903930425.1 Akkermansiaceae bacterium
ACGCCGGGGACTTGTGACATGCGCTGGGCGTGCTCGAAACTGGTCAGAACCATCACTCCGACGAGAAAGGGGACGCGCCCACGGAGTCGTTCTAACACATTAAGCGGTTCATAGCGGAATGCAGGCGGCGTCATGACATAAACCGCGCCCGCATCCATTTTCTGTTGGAGTCGAGAAAGCTCGCGGGCCATGTCCTGAGCCTCCAGTTCGACGCCCGCGCCGATGGTGAAATGGGTGCGCGGGTCCGGATGTTTGCCGAGTGGCACTCCGCCGAAATCCACGCCGGCATTGAGGCAGGAATGGGCGAGGCCGATCATTGCGATCGAATCGAGGTCAAACACGGCAGTGGAGCGCGGGTAAGTGGGCGACATCTTAGGCGGGTCACCCGTGATGAATAGCACATTGTGGAGGCGATTGGCATGATAGCCGACGAGGCGGCTTTGCACTCCCATCAGATTCAGATCACGCGAAGTGAAGTGGGGAATGAGTTCTAACGCATCCCCGGTCTCTGCGGTCCACTTGAGGCGTTCACGAATGCAATGGATGAAATCACCAGGAGGAATCAGGGGAATCCCACGTGAACCGTCGGTAAAATCCACGGCGTCGACCCATCCGCAGGCCGCCAGCGTGGCGATGGCATCGACCTTCTTGTGGAGGATTTTCACATCGGTTCCGCGCGGTGGCAGCGCCTCGATGCTCACCACAAATTGCCCGTCCTTCAGTTTTTGAGAAAACGACCCATTGAGGCGTTTTTCGGCGTCGCCGATCGATGGAAGGCCTGCGGGCAGGGGCATGGTGATCGGCCGATGCGTGATGCCTCGGGACTGCAGGTAATGATGCATTTCCTGGATATGCGGCGGATGCATTTCACAACAACCGCCTAACAACCGGACACCGCGATCGGCAAAACTACGCGCCATTTTTCCTGCATACTCCGGGTTGACGACGGTCATGAGGCGGCTGCCGACGCGTTGGAAGCCGCCCGCATTGGGCATAACGACGAGTTGCAACGCGCCGCTGCGGACGGACGGGCTGTCTTTGACGGCATCGACAAACGCGCTGGCATCCCATGGGGCACAACAATTGACGCCGGCGACCGCCACGCCGAGTGCGGCCATGCGCTCGATGAAGGTGAGGGGATCGAGCTGGAGTTCAGCATTGGCTGGGATGCTTTGAAGTGATATTTCAGCAATGATCGGTGGCATCTCACCGAGTGAACGAATCAGTGCGATGAGCCATTCGAGTTGAGGCAATGAATGGAAAGTCTCTAACAAAAGCGCGTCCGGTCCGGCGGCCGCGAGGGCTTCGAGTTGCTCGCGATAGCACAGGGCGACGTCATCAGGCGAAGCGAGGGGTTCGAGAGTGGGTCCAACTGAGGCGAGCACGAAGCACGGGGGCGGCGCTTCGTGACCGGCCTGGAATCGTGCGATGGAGTCGCGAGCGGCCTGCACGCCGCTGCGGTTGATCGAGGCGATTCGATCCTGCATGCCGAATGGCAGCAACTGCTGGCGGTTGGCGCCAAAAGTATTGGTTTTCAGGCAGCGGGCACCGGCGGTGAGGTAGGCAAGGTGGACTTTTTGGATCATTTCGGGTTGATCCAGATTGAAGGCCTCGTAGACATGATTGGCCTCCGAGAGCCGTCCAGTTAGCGCGAAGAGATAGGATCCCATTGCGCCATCGGCCAAGAGTGCCTGCGACTTCAAAGTGCTTAGAAAATCAGCCATGCACGGCTGATTTAGCACCGCGTCCGTTCACAGTCAAAAACAACGACAGGATAAATCCGAGCGCAAGCAGACCGGCACCGAGGGCAAAGGCATAACCCGCTGCCTGCGGGCCGTGCCGGTCCTTGAGCCAGGCGACAACCTGTGGGCCGACGATGCCGCCGGTGGACCAGGCCGTTAGAATGCAGCCATAGAGCACGGGCATGAGTCGGGCTCCAAAGGTGTTCAGGACAAAGGAAGGCATGACGCCAAAGCCGCCGCCGTAGCAAAGCAGCACGTAACAGATCAACGCGCCAAACACCCACGGATTGGAAGTGAACATGAGAGCGATGAATGCGATGACCTGCGTCGCCAGCATCAGGCGGAATGTTTGAAGCTGGCCAATGCGATCTGACAGACCGCCCCATGAGAAACGGCCAAGGCCGTTGAAAATGGAGCTCACGGCGATCAGGGTCGCGCCGGCGGCTGCTAGAACAGTCGGGGACGCGAGCAGATGGGTTTTCTTCCACAAATCCTGGAGCAGTGGTGATTGGAAGCTGATGATAGAAATGCCTGCGACAATGTTGCAGAAGAATAGCAGCCACATCAGGATAAACTGACGCGAGAGGAGGTCGGGCCAGACCCGGGGATCTGCGGTCACCGATGTCTGCGTATCTGGCGGGTTGCGCAGAAAACTCGCTGCAAACAATCCCACAAGGCCAAGAATCAATCCGCTGCCCGCAAAGACCATTGGGAGATTGTGAGGAAAGGCGGCGTCGAGTGTCGGTGCGATGACCTTGCTCATGAGAAGCGCACCAAAACCAAAGCCCATCACGACCATGCCGGTGATCATTCCCTTTTTATCGGGAAACCATTTTGCGGCAGTTGCGACCGGAGTGACATAGCCGAGGCCCAGGCCAATACCGCCGATGACGCCGTAGCCCAGCCATAAAAGCCCCAGTGATTTCCAATACAGTGCGAGTGCCGCTAACAAATACGCGGCACCGTGCAATAGACTGCCAGTAACCGCGAGTTTTCGCGGGCCGAATCTTGGAAGGAGGACGCCGCCGATCGCCGCCGAAACTCCGAGAAACCCGATGGCCAGGCTGAAGGTCCATGCGACTTGTGTGTTACGCCATCCGTAGTTTTCCACCAGGGGTTTTTGGAAATAACTCCACGCGTAAACCGAGCCGAGACACAATTGCAGCAATGTTCCCATGCTGGCTATGAGCCAGCGATTTCCACCTCGGGGTATGGGCATGGCCGGCATTAGAAAAGGCCGACGATGTCGCCGTGGTCGTTGATGTCGATCACCTCGGCGGAGGGAATCCTTGGCAGGCCCGGCATGGTCATGATGTCACCTGTTAGGACGACCACGAATCCGGCACCGGCAGAAACAGTGACGTCACGGATCAGCACATCGAAACCGGTCGGCCGACCGCGCAAAGCCGGATCGGTTGAAAACGAATACTGTGTCTTGGCGAGGCAGACGGAGAAATCGCCGAAGCCGTCTTTTTGCAGGTCATCAAACTTGGCGCGCACGCGGTTGTTCGCAATGATATCCTTCGCGCCATAGATTTTTTTCGCGATGGTCTGCACCTTGTCCCACAAGGGCATGTCCGATGGATAAAGAAAGTCAAACGTGTTGCAATTTTGCTCCGCGAGTTCCACGACGGCACTGGCGAGCGCTTCGGCACCGGCCCCGCCGTCGGCCCAGTGAGTCGCCCGGATGGCTTTCACATTCAGGCTGGCGCAGCGATTTTCGATGACCTGCAATTCCTCCTCGGTATCAGAGGTGAAATGATTGATGGCGACCACGACGGGCAAGCCATAACCGGTGAGGTTCACCAGGTGTTTCTCCAAATTGACAAGCCCTGATTCCACAGCGGACGCGTTGGGAAGTTTCAGCTCCTTCTTGTCCACTCCGCCATGCATTTTGAGCGCTCTAACAGTCGCGACCAGCACGACGACATCTGGCCGGAGACCGGCTTGACGGCATTTGATATCGAGGAATTTTTCTGCACCGAGGTCGGCGCCGAAGCCGGCTTCGGTCACGGTATATTCGCTGAGTCGGAGTGAGAGTTTGGTGGCGAGCACGCTGTTGCAGCCGTGGGCGATATTGGCAAAGGGTCCGCCGTGGACGAAAGCTGGGTTATTTTCCAGAGTTTGGACGAGGTTCGGTTTGAGTGCATCGCGGAGCAGCACGGTCATGGCACCGTTGGCCTTGAGCTGGGAAGCGGTGACGGCTTTGCGGTCGCGGGTATAGCCGATGATGATGCGGCCGAGGCGATCGCGGAGTTCTGTGAGTGACTGGGACAGGCAAAAGATGGCCATGACTTCGGAGGCGACGGTGATGTCGAAGCCGGATTCATGGCAGACGCCGTTTGCAGTGCCGCCGAGGCCGACGACGATTTGCCGGAGTGCGCGATCATTCATGTCCATGACGCGTTTCCAGACGATGCGCGCCGGGTCAATGCCAAGGGCATTTCCGTGGTTGAGGTGATTGTCCACCATTGCGGCGAGAAGATTGTGGGCCGAAGTGATGGCGTGGAAATCCCCGGTGAAGTGGAGGTTGATATCTTCCATGGGCATGACCTGCGCATAGCCGCCTCCAGCCGCGCCGCCCTTCATGCCGAAGCAGGGGCCGAGCGAGGGTTCTCGCAGGCAGATCGTGGCGCGCTTGCCAATGCGGTTCAATCCATCACCAAGACCCACGGTAGTGGTGGTTTTCCCTTCGCCAGCGGGCGTCGGTGAAATGGCCGTGACCAGGACGAGTTTCCCCGGAGCGGTTGCCGATTGGCGTTGAAAGAAATCCAGGCCGACCTTCGCCTTGTATTTGCCGTAATGGTCGAGGTCATCGACCGGGATGTTGAGGCGTGCGGCAATTTTTTCGATCGGCAGCATTTTTGCCTGGCTGGCAATTTCGATATCAGAAGGAACAGTGTGTGGGGTCATGGGGATGGGTGGTTAGAAAATCAGTTAGTCAGCATAGTATTCCTGAACGCGCATGATGACGTCAAAACCATCGAGTTGCAGGCAATCGTTGAGGCAAAGCATGGCGGGATGGTCAGGAGGCAGGAGCGCATAATTGCGTTTGACCGAGCCAATGACATGGTCCATGCCAAGTGGCATGGCGAGGGTGAGGAACGCGCTTTCTAACGGTCCTTTTGTGGGGGATCCGTCGGCACGTTTCTGAGGGAGCATGACGCTGAAATTGCTGAGGCCAACAGACATGTGGACGCCTTGCAGGTCGGGGTCGGCATGAATCAGCCGAATGGCACCCATGAGGCAATGGAACCGTCCCTCGGAGTCCGCGCCGATCGGTGAGATGGCGGGATCGATGATGCATTGATTGACAGGGATCCCATGGCGGCCGGCCTCCTGAACGAGTTGGCGGGCACTTTGGTGCACCTCCGCAGCGGTGTGATTCGGCTTGCCCACGCCATTTTCCAGGCGCTCTGAAGCGAGCAAAATCGGCAGGAACGGCATGATCCGGGTGAGCTGGAACATTTCGGCGCGCAACGGGGAAATCGAATTCAAAATCGGCAGTTGGCCACCCGCGCGTTCGCGGTCGTAGGCTTTGAGTGCGGCCTCGGCCATGACGGGATCCGGAGTGTCAATGGATAGCGGCTTGGTCGTGACACTCTGGACGTGCCGGACCATTTCTGCTAGAAATTCGCCTGAACGCGCGCCGACATTGACGTCAATGTAGCCGGCACCGGCGAGGTCCTGAGCCACGGCGAGTTCCTTCAATCCAACCAGGTCATTGGCTTCGAAGAATTTGTGGGTGGAGGGGACGGAATCGTTGATGGATTCGCCGATGATCGTTAAATGAGGGATGGCCATAGTTTGATGAGTTTAGGGATGAAATGCAGGATTATAACAACAGGAAATTCAAGATTCAGGTGGGTGAGGTGCGGGGACACCCGGCGGGGTGAGGTGAAAATGATCACGGCCAAGGAAATTGTTCGCCCAAGCGGACGATCCGCTGAGTGCTGCGTTGGCGAAGATGGCCTGGCCCTTGAGCATGGGTTCGGATTCGCGAAAATACTTTAATCGATCGTAAGCGCGGGCCCAGAGGCAATCCTTGTCATCGAGCTCGCAGCGGCCATCTGAAGACCCGCCGCACGGGCCATTGCGCCCGGTCTTGGAGCACGCCGCACGCGGGCAGAGATAGGCGGTGTGCGGCAGTGAACAATCGCCGCAATCCTTGCAGCCATAAAGAAGCGCTTTGGATGCGTGCTCGATCCCGTGCAAAGCCTGCAGGGATTTTTGGTGGTCACCGTGCTCCAGGCACCCGTAAAGTTTTTGCAATGGAGGGAACAGTTTTTTGCCCGGGGTGAATGCCAGGCCGTGCACGAGGCGCGTCAATCGATAGTTCAAAGTGACCTCTGCAGCCGGGGCAGGGGATTCGAGCGATTGCAGGTAAGTGCGGTTGAGTTGAGAGCCATCACCGAGCCCTGTCTGTGCGTCCTGCTCAAAAAGATAGAACTCTCCGGGTTTGGAATACTGGATTTGCTTCGCAAATTCTTTCCAGTCGTCAGCGCCGAAACTTTCTGCTAGATCGATGATTTGTCCGAAGTTTTCAGCCTTGTGGACGCCCCCCAGATAGCCTGCAGCGAATCCCAGCCCCTTGAACACCGCCAATTGCTTGGCCGCCAGCTCGGTGAAAAACGCCCGGCCCTTATCCGGCCCGGCCGAGTATTTTTCCACTTCGGCATAGAGTGCGTCGCTCACGACGCAGCCGGGGATCTTGTTTTGATGGAACAGTCCGGCGACCGTCTTGTTGAGCACATACACATTGCCAATCACCGGAACGGAGAGGTTCGCCCGATTCAGAAACAATTGGATTTCTTGAAACTTCCTCATGTCGTAACCGAGCTGCGGAATCACCCACTGCGCACCGCATTCGATTTTCCGGGCGAGCTTGAAATACTGCGGCATCAACTCGCGCTCCTGCCGCTTGAATGGCGACACTGCGCAGCCAATGAAAAACCCGGTTTGTTGGAGGCGTTCGAGGCGGCCGTTAGGGCGGGGGACTTCGAGACCCTCGTTCAGCGAGCGGAGCATGGAGACGAGGCTGACGCTATCGAGATCAAAGACGGGCATGGCCATTCCTTGAAAGCCAGCCGACGGGTAATCACCGGTGAGTGCGAGGATATTGTCAAATCCTTCGGCGGCGTAGCGCCAGGCAGCGCTTTCGAGACCATTGCGATTGAGGTCCTTGCAGGTGAGATGAATCACCAATGGCGTTCCCTTGGTTTTGAGGATGTTGGCAATCCAATCGGCCGGAAGCATCGGGTTGCCGCCGGGATTGTCCGTGATAGATAACCACCCAATCCGCGAATCCGCAGCCAGCGCTTCTCCCAAATCCACAAGCTTCGGCCGCTGGTCAGGTGCCGGGATGCCACGCGTCGTGACCAACTCGGCACCATAAAAAAAGGGGCGCACCCCTAGCCTTTCACGGAATGTTAGGGGGGCAGCAGCGGCAGACATACAGCAAACTACACGGCACCACTCTGCCGGTCTTGTGTTCTGGAATGTTTCTTTGGTGATTGGGTGCTCGCCCGCCGAATCGCTGAAAAACCACGCGAGCACCCGCCAAAAGGGCCTAATGAGTGAGGCGCGAGACCATCGCGTAAATGATGAGCACCAACAGGACCAGCCCGATGCCAAAGAAGATGAAACCAATCGGGCGGGCGATGGATTTCCAGCGTTCCCACTCGTCGCGCACACGGTGCTGGTCGAGACGGCCCTCGGCCACCAGGCGATCATACCAGCGCTTCCGCTCGTGGAGCATTTCGGATTTCGAGATGCGTCCAGAGAAAATCACATTGTCCATCGGGAATTTTTCAAGGCGGAAGTGGGTGTTGAAGAAGTGCACGGTGAAAATGAATCCGGCGGCTAACAGCGCCTCATCAGAATGCACAATCAGCGCGATGTTGATCACCCAGCCGGGCAGGAAGGCAGTGAAAAACTGCGGGAACCACATGACCATGCCCGACAAGCCAATGGCAAATACCCCCCAGAACACGGCAAAATAATCAAATTTTTCCCAATACGTCCACCGATCGAATTCCGGTTTCGGGCCTTTGCCGAAGAACCATTTTTGATGGGCGACAAACTCATGCCAATCTTGGATTGAGGGCACCATCGAGTCGGCCCCGAAAATGGCACCCCAGAACCGCTTGAGTTCCCACTTGCCGGTGGCAGGGTTGCGCATGGCCGCGCGTTGGGTCCATGCCGACTTCACCAGATCGATGAGATGCAGGGCGAAGTAAAGGAAGGTGATCAGTGCGCCGAAGCGGTGGAGTGAGCGGGCGGTTTGCGCGCCGCCTATGACATCGAACAAGACGCGCGCCCATTCGGTGTAGTAGAACTTGAGCGGCATCCCGGTGATGACTAACAGCAGAAAACTCGTAGCCATCAGGAAATGCAGGAACCGATCAAACGGGGTGAAGCGTGTGAACCACTCGTCATCACGCTGGGTCTCAATCTTGGTTTCCCGATAGGTTTTTGAATCATGGCGGTAGAGCCAAACCGAACGCGCCAGCCACATCAGCGTGTGACCACCGAAAAATGCGAACACCCCTAACAAAAGCCCTGTCATCAACACAAATGTGAGGTGAAGCGCCGGGTATTTTTTGCCGTCCAGCGGGTTGGCATGTGGCACGTATTGCGTGAAGCCGACAGTGGCACCCGGGTGGCATTTGGCGCAGGTGGCCTGGATATTTTCGCGGGACAACTGTGATTGCGGGTTTGAGACAGGCAGGATGTTATGATCGCCGTGGCAGTCATAACAGGCGGCCACATCACTGGCGATGTTCGGTTGCCCCAGCGCCATCGCCTTTCCATGATACGTGTCACGGTAATGCTTGAGGCTTTCCTCATGGCACTTGCCGCAGCGATTGTCACTGACTTGCTTGAAATGTGCGGTGCTCGGCAGTTCGATTTCGTGGGCGGTGTGGCAGTCAGCACAGGCAGGACCGCGGGCGTCGCCCTTTTTGAGCAACTGACCGTGCACGCTCTTGTTGTATTTTTCCTCGATGCCGAAGTGGCATTTGCCGCAGGTGGCGGCGAGGTTCGCCTTATTGATCGGTGAACTGCGGTCCACACCGCGCTTGATGTCATGCACTCCATGGCAGTCATTGCACGAGGGTGCCACGATCAATCCCATGTTTTGGACGCCGCGGCCATGCATGCTGTCGCGATACTGCGACGCCACATCCGGGAAGCGCATGCTGTATTCGGCGGTGAGTCCCTTGTTGTCGTGGCACTTCGCACAGGTGCGCGCCAAGTTCAGTTTGAAGACCGGCGAATTCGGGTTTTTCGGCGGCAGCATGTCGTGTGTGCCGTGGCAACTCGTGCAGGATGCCGCACCCGATGGACCCTTTGACCGGCTGTATCCGTGAATGCTCGTGGCATAAATACTCCCTTCTTTCTTGTGACAGGACGCGCAATCAACCGGCTTGGCAGGCTTCGCATCGTCCGGATGTTCCGCTGCGAGATCCGTGTGGCACGCGGCGCATTGGATCTTGGCATGGACTGACGATTGACGGATTTTTTCATCGACGAAAAGCGAGAGCGTCTTGCCGTCCGGTAGATCCTTGGTCAGGTCCTTGTCGCTATGGCACTCAAGGCATTTGTCATTGGGAATCAAATCCTTGGCGGCCTTAGCATTCGGATCCTCCGTGAGCGCAAAGCACGGCAATGAGAGAAACCAGCAGGTGCCGAGCCAACAAGCGGTGATGAAGAAGGATGGAGTGCGCATGGGATCTATGGGACGTCAGGAAAATCAAACGATACAAAAAAATCGTGTGGGTTTACGCGGGCGCTTAGCCAATCGAGAATCACGGCCTGCTAGCAAGAATGGAATCCGGTCACGGGGTCAAAGCACCATTGATGCGCGCATTATGCAAGGAAATGCATAGCCGTATGTCTTTATTTGGCAAGTTCAGGCTTGTCGGACTCATGGGATCGCTCAAATTTAAATCTGAATCGACTGAAACACCGCCACTCACAGACACCTCAAAAACCGGTTTTCCTAAATTTCCCTTATATGATGAAGTTCACTCTTTTGCTGCTCGGGTTCTCGCTGTTCCACTTGTCATTCACGGCACGGGCGGAGGTTTTGGCAGTTTCTAACGACAAATGCCTTGAGTGCCATAGTGACAAGGACCTGACCAAGGATTTGCCAAACGGGAAATCGCGATCGCTTTTTGTGGACGAGTCCACACTCAAAATGACGGCGCATGGAAAAATCCAGTGCGCTGGCTGCCATGCCGATCTCACTGCCGAGCATCCGGACAACGCGGCCGCCGCGAAGCCGGTCGATTGCGGGGCTTGCCACGGCAAGCAGTCGAAAAGCTTTGGCGCGAGTGTGCATGGCCTGGCCCTTCTTAAAGGCAGTGAAGCCGCCGCAAGCTGCAAGGATTGCCATGGCAAGCATGACATATTTGCCCGCCAATCGACGCGTTCAAGCATCCATGTGACAAAATTGGTGCAGACATGCGGCCAATGCCACGGGCAGGAGGCCGCCGATGTCACTGCCAGTGTCCATGGTCAGGCAATGCTCAAGGGAGATCGCGAAGCGGCGACTTGCAGTGACTGCCATTCCGAGCACCAGATCGTCGGCCTCAAAGATCCGGCGGCCTCGTTCCGCACCGCCGAGGTTTGCAGCAAGTGCCACGCCAGCGAACGCATGAACAGCCGCTTCGGAATGCCCAATGACCGTGTCAAAACGTTTTTTGAAAGCTACCACGGCCTCGCCGCCACCGGCGGATCCACCACCGCCGCGAACTGCGCCAGCTGCCACGGCTATCACAAAATCCTCCGCTCAAATCACTCGGATTCGATGATCCATCCCACGCACCTGGTGGAAACTTGCGGCAAGTGCCACCCCGGCGCGACCGAAAGCTTTGTCGGCGGAAAAATCCACGCCGATGAAGACAAAAGCAACGAAACCGGCATGGTCGTCAACCGATGGGTCAAGAAAATCTACGTCATCCTCATCGTCCTAACGGTGTTTTTGTTAGGACTTCACAACGGGGTCGCCTGGTGGCGAAAAGTGGTGGCGCGGCGGAGGGCACACGGTGAGATGGTCGAGCGCATGGACCGCGGCCAGCGGATGCAGCATTTTGTGTTGATGAGCAGTTTTGTGGTGTTGGCGATCACGGGATTTGCGTTGAAATTCCCTGGCACATGGTTTGCGCATTTGATGGGCAGCGAGGAAATCCGCAGGTGGATTCACCGTGTTGCGGGTGTGGCGCTGATTGCTGGCGGAATCTATCATGTCTATTATGTGATATTTTCCGCGAAGGGTCGTAAATTGCTTTGTGATTTATGGCCTCGATGGCAGGATGCCTGTGACGTGGTGACGAATGCGCGGCATCTTGCATTTGGCACGGCGAAGGCAAGGTTTGGGCGTTTCGGCTATCCAGAAAAACTGGAATACTGGGCGGTGGTTTGGGGCAGCGTGGTCATGGGCGTTACTGGGCTTGCGATTTGGTTCAAGATTGATGTCACCCGGTGGTTTCCGCGTTGGCTCGTCGAGGTGGCCATCACCATTCATTACTATGAGGCAATTCTCGCATGCCTGGCGATCATTGTCTGGCATTTCTATCATGTGATGCTCGACCCCGATGTCTATCCGATGAACTGGGCGTGGCTGGATGGCAAGGTGCCCAAAAAACACCACGAGGACGAACACCCACTGGAGATCATAACGCCCGAAGACACCGACGATGGGAAGGCCTGAGGCCGGTCGGCTGAAAGCGCTTACCTGCATGCCCTCAGGATGGGGTTCAGTGAATGACTCAGTCAGGAGCGTTCGGATTGCCATCACTCATTCTTTAAACGGCGATATTGCTCCGTCATCTCTGCTTGCGGCGAGCATCCCGCCTGTGTTACGTCTTTGCCGGAACGAGCCCAACCTTATGACACAACACATCGGAATCCTTACGAGCGGCGGCGATTGCCCGGGTCTCAACGCCGCAATCCGCGGCCTGGGAAAGGCGGCACAAGAGCATTTCGGCATGCGCTTGATCGGTTTTTTGAATGGTTTTCGAGGCTTGGCCCAGGACCAAACCGTCGAACTCGACAGCGCCATGTTATCCGGCATTCTAACAGACGGTGGCACGATTCTTGGCACGAGCCGCGACAAGCCGCACCGGATGAACATCGGCGGCAAGGAACTCGACATGACCGACGCGATTGTCGCCACGTATCATCGGCACCATCTGGATGCTCTGGTATGCATCGGCGGCGGAGGCACGCAGAAGAACGCGCTGCGATTGGCGGACGTGGGCCTGAATGTGGTCACCCTGCCCAAAACCATCGATAATGACATCGCGATGACAGATCGCACCTTCGGCTTCGACACGGCACTGCAGATTGCCACCGAAGCGATCGATCGCCTGCATTCCACTGCGACGAGTCATGAGCGGATCATCGTTGTGGAGGTGATGGGTCACCGTGCCGGATGGCTGGCCCTAGAGGCGGGGATTGCGGGGGGGGCCGATGTGATTCTTCTGCCTGAAATTCCTTACGATGTGGTCCAAATCGCAGCGGCAATCCGCAAACGCACGCAGAGCGGAAAGCGGTTCAGCATCGTCGTCGTGGCCGAAGGTGCCATGTCGATGGAGGACGCCTGCGAAGTCCAGAGTCTGGTCGAGGCTCGCAATGCGGCCGACACGAAGTCGGGTCGGTTCGAGGCCAAGGAATTGTTGCGGAAATTTCACGACGAGCATGTGGGTCACACGATTCGCCTGACGCGCCATTTGGAAAAGCTCACTGGTCAGGAAACGCGCCTGACAATTCTCGGGCACTTGCAGCGTGGAGGCACACCGTCTGCGGCCGACCGTGTATTTGCGACTTGGTTGGGTACTGAATGCGCCACCATGCTTGAAGAGAAGCAATACGGGATGATGTTAGCCTTGCAGGGATGCGCGTTGAAACGGGTGCCGCTCATCGAGGTGGCAGGCCGCACTCGGCAGGTTCCGTTAGACCACCCGTTGATCAGCTCCGGCCGCCACGTGGGCACGTCCTTTGGAGATTGATTCTTGATTCGGGGCGAGTTTAGCCAAGATTTCCGCGCGCAGCGCGTCAAAAACAGCCAATAAATCCGCGCCGTCTTTGAGTGAACCGACGGGCAGACCACGGGCGCTGGCACGTACAAAAATGCCATTGCGAGGGATTTGTGTTTTGAAAACCGAGGCGGCTGGAAGCAACCGACGCAGCGCTGAGGCGGCCTGAACGCTTTCAGGAAAGTCGTGTTGCACCATGGTGAGACAAAGTCCGAGCACCTTGAGTTGTGGATTGAGGATGCGGAGCCGGTTCAATCCCTCGAGCAGTTTGGGGACCGAGCGAATGCCTAACGGCTCCGCCTGCTGGGGAATGAGGGCAGCATCACAGGCGGCGATGACATCACCGGTCACGCCGCTCAGCCCGGCGGCGGTGTCGATGAGACAAAGGTGATATCCGTCAGCGGCGGCACTGCGGAGTAATTTGCGGATGCGCACCAGATGGGCCCCCATGACACCGACGCCCGACTCGGAGTCATTGCATTGGCCAGACGGCAGAAGCGTCAAGGTCGGCAGGCGCGTAGGAAGAATGGATGGCCCGAGAGCAAGGGAAGGATTCATTAAGTGGTCATAAAACCCGACCAGATGCGAGGATTGCCGGGCGAGCGAGAATCCGACGGACCCTTGTGGGTCGGCATCGATCAGCAGGGTGCGGATGCCGGCACGCGCGAAGGCATGGGCGAGATTGATGGAGACGGTGGTTTTTCCCACCCCCCCTTTTTGGCTTGAAACGGCAATACTGATCACGCGGCGTTAGGAATTGATGGCGGAGAATAGCTTCGGCTTGCCACATCGGAAGTTTTTTATTCATGATGCAGCCTCACGGGGGAATTCCGTGTCTTTCGTCCCACACACCGTTATGAACGCACGATACTTCATGATTCCAATACTTTGCGGTTTGGCTTTCGCTTTGAGTTCCTGCCGGAAAGGGGGAGGCTCCACCGCGGAAAACCTGCCTCCTCCGCCAATCATCGCTCCCGAGTTGCTCACCAACGGCGTGGCATCATTCCCCGGTGCCGTCTATCGCAGCCAGGCAGACTCGCCTATTCGTTGGCAACCTTGGACCAAAATTTCATTCAAGCGGGCAAAGGATGCCCGTCGCCTGATCTTTTGCGCGGTTGCGATGCCGCAGCAGCCCGGGTTTCAAAATGTGCTGGCCGCCTTGGGTCGTGATTCCGCAGTGGTCACTATCCTCCATGATCAATACGTGCCCATTTTAGTCGATGGCGACGCGAGCCGTGAAGTCGGCCTGCTCACTGCCGATTTGTGTGCGGAAATCAAGCGCCCGCTCCAATTGCCCTTGTTCGTTTGGATGACCCATGAAGGCAACCCGGTCGCCTGGATCCCTGTGCCCCAATCGAGTCCCGCAGCCGTGCAGAGCTTGTTCAATCAGTCACATCAAATGGTCCTGCAAATGTGGAAAGATGCTCCCGATTATGTCCTGAAAAATAGCGCGTTGGACAACACGAAACGCCGCGAACGCATGGCCGAACGGAAAATTTCCAAAATCATGAGCGAACAACCGGCCATCGATCTGGCCCGCAGCATTCGCCAACTTTCCTCACTGTATGATCCGTCCTCCAGAAGTTTTGACGACATCGGCGGGCTGTTGCCATCCGGTGCCATTGAGTTGCTCGCTACAGCCGCCGTTCATCCCGGTCTGCCTGCCGATGTCCGAAATCACGCGCTCGAAACGACTCGCAATTTGCTGACCGATTTGCTTCCCAGCCCGATGTTTGATCCACTCGACGGCGGGGTGTTCCTAGCGCGCCGCGGCGTCACCTGGGCGCTGCCCACTTTCAACAGAGATTGTCCCGGCCAGGCCCGCGCCGCAGTTGCCTTGCTCCAAGCCTATCGGGCAACCGGTGATCCAAAAGTGTTAGAAAAAGCGATCCGGGTGATTTCGTTTGCTGAAAAATCCTATCTCACCGCCGAGAATTTATTTGGGGTGGGACTTCGGGAATCTCCGGCGGCGGCGCTGTGGATGTGGACTGTGGAAGATATCCAGAAGGCGCTCGCCCCCGAGGACGCCGCTTGGTGGATCAAGGCAACCGGCATGACAGGGATTGGCAACCTGCCTTCCGAACTCGATCCGCGACGCGAGTATTTCCGCGCCAACACGATCGGTCTGTCCCAAACGGTCGCCGAAATCGCCGCCGCTCAATCTCTAACGATTGAGGCGTTTTCCCCACGGTTCGAGGCGGCAAAAGCCCGGCTTTTAGCGGTGCGCAACGCACGGTTTGGCAAACCCAATCGCGATGACTGTGCGCATGCGGGTGCCACCTTCCGAATGGTATCGGCATACTCGGCCGCCTTCGGTGTCACCGGGGATGAACGTTACCGGGAAAAAGCGATTGCTTTGTTGAAACGCGCTCGCGAAGCCTTCGGTGTCGGGCCGCGCCTTCGGACATTTTCCAAGGATGCCCCGGATTCCGTGGGTGCTGGCCGTGCGTTTTGCTACGCGTTGGCCCTCGAAGCGGTCCTCGATGTCGCGACGATCAGCTCTGACGATTCATGGCTGTTCTGGTCAGAAGACCTGGCCACCACTGCGGCGGAATTATTCACTGGAAATGCCTTTCTTAAAGAATGCCCGGATGAGGCA
>CAIYYV010000443.1 GCA_903930425.1 Akkermansiaceae bacterium
ACCACCATTCACACCCCGCGCGCCTCCCAAATCATCGAACGCTTCGAACAACTCGGCATCGAACGCTGGAAAATCGCCCAAACCCTCAAGGCCGCCTGCGCCCAACGCCTCGTCAAGCTGCTCTGCCCGTACTGCAAGGAACCCATTTCCGGCATCAGCGACCTGGATCGCAAAACCTTCTGCCTCGATGAATCATGGGCCGCCACCCCGCTCTTTGCCGCCAAAACCGGCGGCTGCCAGGAATGCCGCAACAGCGGCTACAGCGGCCGCACCGCCATCCTCGAAATCATCCCCATCACCCCCAAAGTCTCCGATATGCTCTCCAAGGGCCTCATGTCCCCCTACGAACTGGAAGTCCAAGTCGCCCAGGAAGGCATCCTCCCCAACCTCCGCCGCAGCGGCCTGCGCCTGCTCCATGATGGAAAAACCGACCTTGCCGCCGTCAGCAAGGTCATTGACATGACCTACACCGATGACTGATCCCACCGCCACCCGCGCCACCCAATTCACCTCGCAAGATCAGGCCGCCCAAAAAAATGCCGCCGCCGCCTTGCAAAAACCCCAAAAAATCACCCACTTCAGCAAAAAAGTGCTCGTCGATTTGTTCCGCGGCTTGGGCTCCATGCTGCGCGCCCAAATCAACACCGCCGACGCCCTCAAATACTACAGCCACGGCCTGCCTAACAAAGTTCTGGTCGATACCCTGCTGCGCATTCGCGAGGACATCGGCAACGGCATGAACGTGCATGAAGCCTTCCGCCGCACCGGCCGTTTCAACGACACCATCATCGGCCTGATCCAGGCTGGCTCCGATGCCGGCCAACTTCACCAGGCATTCAACTCGCTGGCCACCCGCCTCAAAAGCGAATTGCATTTCTCCAAACAGTTGAAGAAAGCCACCATCACTCCCAGCGTCATTATCTGTGTCTTGCTCGGCGCCTTCATCACCTCGCAAGTCAAAATCGTCCCTCAAGTCGAGGAAATGCTCACCGGCGTCGGCGCCAAACCCGATGGCATGACCGCCATTTCATTCAAAGTCAGCCACTTCACCCAAGCCGTTTGGCCGGTGGTCGTCATCACTTTGATTGCCATCGCCATCGCCATTTTCCGTTCCGCCCGCATCCGCACCGTCATTCTGGGCCTGGCCATGTCGAAATGGCGCTTGTTGCGCCTCCTCGTCATGGGCCTGCGCCAAATGACCTTCCTCTCCACCATGCGCCTGCTGCATTCCAACGGCATCAACCTGGCCAAGTCGATCCGCGTCTCGGCTAACAGCGTGCGCAACACCCCGTTTTACGAGGAACTCAGAACCGCAGCCGACAAGTATGAAAATTCCGGCGTCCCCCTCTCCACCGCCTTTGCCAAATACACCTCGGTCGACTCCCAGGTCACCCACATGCTTTCTATCGGCGAAAAATCCGCCTCGCTCGACAGCCAGCTCGATATGCTCACCGAGATGTACGAGGAAGACGCGGAAAACCACATGGCCTCGTTTTCAGCCGTTGTCAGCTTCCTGGTCCTCATTATTGCCGTCTTGCTTATCGCCGCGGTCTTCATCGGCACCTTCCTGCCGATTTTCCTCATGGGCCCGAAGATGATGCAAAGCGGGATCTAACATTAAGCACTCAATCATAAATTTTCACAGGCATCCCACAGGCTGGCAATGAGGTGCTAATTCCCTTGATTTAGCAAGGGCGCATGCTGGTTTTCGGCTGATGGCGTTTGCGACTTTTTCCGGATCAGTTGATATATCCTTGGTTTGCCGGGCCGATGCTGTCC
>CAIYYV010000444.1 GCA_903930425.1 Akkermansiaceae bacterium
CCTCGAAGAAGCCAAACGCTACTTCAAACCCGAATTCATCAACCGCCTCGATGATCTCGTTGTGTTCCACATGTTAGAAAAATCCGACCTCAATCACATCGTCGATCTCGAGGTGGAAAAACTGATCCGGCGTCTCAAGGAAAAACAAGTCACACTCACACTCACGGCAGAAGTCCGCGAGTTTCTAGCAGCCAAAGGCTTCGACCCCGCTTACGGCGCGCGTCCCATGCGCCGCGCCGTCGAACGCTTCCTCGAGGACTCGCTCGCGGAGGCCTTGCTCCGCGGCGACGTCAAACCCGGCGACGCCGTCAACGTCATCAAAAAACCCGACTCGGAGGAGCTCACGTTTGTCTCATCCCGCTCCGATGCACCCGTGGAAGTGAGTGCCTGAAATGGGCGTCGCACCTGACGCGGATGCCTTCCGCACCGCGCTGACCGCATGGTTTTCACTCCATGGCCGCGACTACCCGTGGCGCCGCACCCACGATCCGTATGCGATTTTGGTCTCCGAGGTCATGCTTCAACAAACACAAATCGCCACAGTGTTAGGAAAAGGCTATTTCACCCGGTTCTTGGACGCCTTCCCGGATTTGTGCGCTCTGGCGGCGGCTGACGACCCGGCTTTGCTCAAAGCGTGGGAAGGACTCGGCTATTACCGGCGCGCCAGAATGCTGCGCGAAACCGCACGGGCTGTGCTCACCCATCATCACGGCATCTTTCCCCAGGATTTGGATGCGCTCATGATGCTCCCCGGCATCGGCCGATACACCGCAGGTGCCTTGCGCGCCTTCGCTTGGAATCTGCCCGCCGTGCTTGTCGATGGCAACGTGTCGCGAGTCTTGTCCCGCGTGTGCAATTCCACAGCACCGGTCGATGACCCCGCCGGAATCAAACGCATTTGGAGCTGGGCCGCCACACTCGCCGATCCGGAGTGTCCGCAAATCTATCACGCAGCACTCATGGAATTGGGGCAAATCCTTTGCAGGCCGGGCATGCCGGATTGCTTCAATTGCCCAGTCGCACACCTCTGCCGCGCAGTGGAACCCACGCAACTGCCCGTGAAAATCCGGAAAACCCAAATCACCCAGGTGGACGAACACGCACTCTGGATGCGCAACCATAACGGCCATCTGCTGCTCCATCATGAGGGAGGAAAACGCCGCACCGGCTTGTGGAAACTGCCAACCCGTGATGTCTCGGAAATTGCCCATCTGCCCATTCTAACAGATTTGTATTACACCATCACCCGCTACCGGGTCCACTTGCGCGTGCATGATGGAAACGCGCTTGGCGGGCCGACCTTCCCGCCGGCTATTGACGAATCCTGGCAGTCGATGGACCAGTTGGCGGCCTTGCCGATGGCCGCGCCTTTTCGGCGGGTCGTCGGACGATTGTTGGAGGATTCCGGAAATCGGGTGTGACGAACCGGCTTCACTGTGCTTTTCTATCCGCGAATGGAAAGAATCATTCGATTGTTAGGCGTCTTGCTTGCGCTGTGCCTTGCTCCAGCGTGCTCGGTCGTGCCGAAGCCGGATCCTTTCGGCCCCAGCCCTGCAGTTCGTCAAGCAGTCGCCCAACGGATCAGTGCCGTCGTCGTCACGGACCAGTCGGAATTGAGCCATTGGGGGCACCGTGGGTTCCCCGTGTTGCACGCGGTGCAGGACGCAGAAGGAGGGTCCGCAACGCCGATCGCGGCAGACGGGTATTTTCTCACGGCCAATCATGTGCTGAATCATTGGGTCGGCCGCCATGTTTTTGTCATGTATGGCGGGACATCACAATGGCTTCCGATCAAAGCGCGCGTCGTGTGGCAGTCGGCAAGCGCGGACCTCGCCTTGCTCCATATTCCCGAAAAAACCCCTCACTATTATCGCTGGACCCGCCCCGATCTGTGGCTGCCCGAGGGAACCGCCGTCATCCATGGCGGCATCGCCACCGGCCGCCAAGCCACACCCGGAAAATTGAGCACCTCACTCGCCCCTCAAAATCGGTTTACCGGATCTCGAAAGGTGAAAAACAATATCCCCCTGCAACCGGGGGACAGCGGCGGCCCGGTCACAGACGCCTATGGCGCACTCATCGGCATCAATTCCTCAGTCGAATTCCTCGTGCCCATGGAAACTGCATTTTTCGTCGATTCCGAAGCCAGCCGACCTAACACACGCATGATCGATGCATTGCTGCGGAAGGATCGCGCCCGTAATAACCGTCCTCACTCCGGCGTAAGACCAGACCATGACTGAATTCCAGATTCCATGCTCCCAAGCGCTCACACGGTGCGGCTTTGCGGCTCTGGCTTGCTTGCTGTTAGGTTCCTGCGCAAGTTTCGACAAAACATGGATACCAGGCAGTGCCGCGTCGATGGCACAAGATCAAATCATGCTGGTGAGAAAAGACCCGCCCTCGTTCGGGTTCCTCCGCTTGACTGCGCAGTCACAAATTTATCTGGACCTCCTGTTTTTCATCCAGCAGCGCGGCGTCCCGGATTTTCTCGCGGAAACCGGCGACCGGTCCAGGCATTACTTCATTTTGTATTATTTGAAGGAGCGCAACGCCTACGCGTGCAGAACCCGACCGGGCCACCCGCATGCGGTGGAGTTTGCCGGCCCGTATCCGGTCACGGCCGGGGAATTCCGTTTGCTGGACGGCTTTCGCCGCAAAAAATCCCGCACACCCACCGGCCCTTGATTGGAACGGGGCCGCCCGGTTCACTGACCACATCCATTCATGAAGTCCCATTGTCTCATCTTGTCAGCCATGGCAATCGTGCCTGCCATAGCGCAGAATTTTCTCGATCCGTTAGTCGTGACGGCTGCGCGCATCGAGCAAAGCGCGAGCCAAGTCCCGTATTCCACGACGGTCCTTGACTCGGAGTTCCTACGTGAGTCTACCCGGCGCACCCTGCCAGAGGCATTGGCATACACGCCCGGAATTTTGGTGCAGAAAACAGCGCATGGCCAAGGGTCGCCGTTCATCCGCGGCTTCACCGGACGTCAAAATTTGCTGCTCGTGGATGGAGTGCGCCTCAATAACTCGACCTTCCGCAGCGGCCCGGTCCAGTATTGGAACACAGTCGACCCGCTCTCCATCGATCGCATCGAACTCATCAAAAGCCAGGGGTCGGTGGTTTATGGTTCCGACGCGGTCGGCGGCACACTCAATGCGTTCACCAAGTCCTCCGACTTCCGCTCTCGCACCACGGATCAAATCTATCTGGCCGGCTCAGCGGCCTTTGAATTCCGAAGCAACGGCGAAGGCAGCCAAGTCGGACGCCTTGAAATGGAAACCGGCGTGGGCGGCCAATTCGGGGTTTGGCTCGGACTCTCCGCCAAGGATTTCGGCGATATCGAGGACTCCTCGGTCGGTCGCATGAAGGGAACCGGCTACCCCGAGCAGGATTGGGACTTTCGCATGGATTGGGCACTCACCCCTGAATCCACCCTCACATTCGCCTCTAACCGGGTGAACCAAGACAATGTTTCTCGCTGGCACCGCACCCAAAACAACCCCGGCTGGCTCGATGACGGCCACCTCGCCGTCAGTGGCCGATGGACGGCCGACACCTATGATCAGGAACGCTCGCTGAACTACCTCCGCTATGCCGGAAAAAACCCGCAGGTCGGAGCCGCCATCCAGAGTTGGTGCGCCACCGTTTCCTTCCAAACCGTGGCCGACAACGAATCCCAAAACCGCTTGCCTGCCGAAGACAGCATCCGTGAATCCCATATCAATCTCCAAACCACCGGCTTGGACTTGAGTCTGGAATCAACGATCGGCCCGGGCACCTTGCTCTATGGATTCGATTTCTATCACGATCAGGTGAATTCATCCGGCTATAAAATGAAATCGTCCGGTGCATCCTATCAGGAAGTGTTGCCGGTCGCCGATGATTCGGAATATGATCTGTTAGGCGCCTACGTCCAGTATGCTTGGAAGCCAGTGGAAGCCGTGGAAATCACCACCGGCACGCGCTACACGCATGCAGAGGCGTCGCTCGGCCGGTTTCGTGATCGCGCCGGAGAGCTTCAATACGACACCTCGCAGGACTGGAACTCGGCGGTCGGCTCACTGCGCGGCCTGTTCCACGTGAACCCTTGCTGGAGCGTTTATGGCGGGCTCTCCCAAGCATTCAGGGCACCGAATCTCGACGATCTCTCTGGCAACATCACCGCCAGAGCCGGCAATGATTCGCTTGGCTCCGCGTCCCTCGACCCGGAAAAATTTTTGACCTACGAACTCGGCGTCCGTCATCACAGTGAAAACCGATCCCTCAGCCTCGCGGCGTTTTTTACCGACGCCAAAGACCTGATCGTTCCAATCGCCGTCGCGGATGGCAGTGCTAATACCATCGCTACCAATGCCAGCACCGGCACCGTGTATGGCATTGAAATCGGAGGCACCTGGAACATCGACCCACACTGGATGCTCTCCGGATTTGCCGCCTGGCAAAATGCCCGCACCGAAGCCCCGATATTTATCGGCGGCCCGACACAGGACAAACCCAACTCCCGCCAGCTTCCACTCACCGGTTCACTCGCTCTGCGATGGACTGCCGATTCACAACCCTACTGGATAGAAGCCCGCGTGCTCGCCGCCACCTGCGAGGATCGCATCAGCGCAGCCGATCAGGCGGCAGATAATCAACGCATCCCCACCGGCGGCACCCCGGGCTATATCGTCGCCTCACTCCATGCCGGTTGGAAAATCAATGAACATCTCGACTTCAACTGCGGCCTTGAAAACCTGACCGATGTCGCCTACCGGAATCATGGGTCCGGCCAGAACGAACCCGGCTGGAATGGCATTTTCGGTGTCAAACTCCGATGGTAACAACCATCGCAAACGCCAGACAGCTTACCGAATTTTGCCCGTTGTGCGAATTCCTTCTTGCGCGAATCGGGGGGCAGGCTAGCGTCACGCAGGTCACGATGGCATCGCCGCCGTGGTCTTGCTAATCTGGGGCGTCCACCCCATTTATCATATAAAACGATCCATAATATACAAACACATGAAAACATATTCAAAAATGCGTCGCGGGTTCACCTTGGTCGAACTTCTCGTCGTGATCTCCATCATCGCCACTCTGGCTGGCGTCGGAGTCCCAGTCATCATCAGCAAACAAAAGGACGGCGCCCGCGCCGAAGCCATCGCCAATATCAAACAAATTGGCTTGGCAATGTTCACCTTCGATCAAGATTACGGCAGCTATCCGTCTGACGCCACAGGCATCGAGGTCAAAAATAACAACCCTGAATCAGGACTGACATTTGGATCCGCCTCGTCCAATGATTTTTTCCGCCAATTGATCGCCGCAGGCATCATTGATACCGAAAAATCCTTCTATGCCAAGGCACCCTACACCAAAAAACCCGATAATGTCATGTCGCAAAGCAAATGCTTGGCAGCGGGCGAATGTGGATTCGCTTATATCATGGCCAGCAACACGGAGCCTCTGAGCAGCTCCGGCAATTCCGGCCGCCCATTGGTCGCTGCCGCCGTTTATAACGGATTGACCAACGGCACCTTTGATCCCGATGTGTATGCCAAGAAGGCCGTGATTTTCCGGATCGACAACAGCGCCATTGCTGAAGCCGTTAGACCGTCCGACAAAAAAGTGATTGTCGGCGGGGGCAAGACCCTTTTGCAAGGCGGTGATAAAGATACGGTGTGGGGAACGGACATCAACCCCGTGATCAAAGCACCCGAAAAAAATCGCGCGGGATCCACTTCCCAACTGAATCCGAATATCACCCCCCCATAACCTGAATCCCATTTTCTCACCGGGGATCCTCACGGGTCCCCGGTTTTTTTGTGTCTTCAAGCCAACAAAATCGCTCTTCCGCAGTCTTGCCAGTTCGTCAAGGATCGTTACTTTCGCCATCGTGAACGATCCGTTTCCCATATCCCCGCCGCGTGCCTGGGCCGAAATCGATCTCGCCGCATTGAAAAACAACCTGGAGGTCGCTCGTGCCGTCTCCGGCGGCAACCTGATGGCCGTCGTGAAAGCCGGTGCCTACGGTCACGGCCTCGAACCCATCGCCAGCGCCATCGCCTCATCCAACCTCGCGTTCTTCGGCGTCGCAAATGTGGGCGAGGCCCGCCGAATCCGAAATGCCGGAGTCACCACTCCTATCTATTTGCTCGGCCCCACCTGGACCGGTGAACGCGAGGAAATCGTCGCCAAAAATTGGACCCCCTGCCTTTCCTCGTTAGAAGAGGCGCAACACTTCAACTCGATCGCGACGGCCGCAGGCCAATCACTCAAGGTGCATCTTGCCGTCGACACTGGCATGGGCCGCGGTGGATTCTCGCCCGATCATCTGCGCGAATGCATGCCCACTCTCGAGCACTTGACCCACCTCGAGATCGATGGAATCGGCTCGCATTTGCCCTCTGCGGATGAGGACAAAGAATTCACCCGTGGACAGATCGCTCGGTTTCATGCGGTCCTCGCCGAACTCGGAACGTCTCGCTTCAAGTGGCGCCACCTGCTCAACAGTGCCGGCATGCTCGCTTATGATCGCGGCGAGTGCAATCTCGCCCGCCCCGGCCTCATGCTTTACGGCGTCTCCCCCTTGCCCGAATTCCAACAGCAACTCGCCACGGTCATGACCCTCAAAGCACGAGTCACACTCGTCCGCTGGCTTCCCGCTGGACACGGCGTCTCCTATGGCCGCCAGTTTGTCACCCCAAAACCCACACGCGTCGCCACCCTCGGCATCGGTTATGGCGACGGCTATCCACGCCACGTTTCAGGAAATGGCGCGGATGTCTCTGTCCACGGACGGCGCTGCCCGATCCTCGGCCGCGTCACAATGGATCAAATCATGGTCGATGTCACCGATGCAAGCGAAGTAAGCGAAGGCGACGAGGTGGAAATGTTCGGATCTAACATCCCTGTGGCGGAACTCGCAAAAAAAGCCGACACCATCGTCTGGGAGATTTTCACTGGCATTACCGCACGGGTGACACGCTGCTATCCGCCAGAAACTCCTGAACATCCCCACTCATCATCCCCTCCTTTCACGAAAACACCCGATCCCCCATGACAGGGAACCGGGTGCGTGAGAGTGCTTGAGACTGATGGCTTACCAACCGCCACCGCCACCACCGCGACGATCTCCACCGCCACGACGATCTCCGCCGCCACCACGACGCTCACCGCCGTAGCCGCCACCACCACCACGACGATCTCCGCCGCCGCCGCCACGGCGCTCACCGCCGTAGCCACCGCCACCGCCGCCACCACCGGGTTTGGATTCTTTGGGATCGGATGCGTTCACACGAAGCGCGCGTCCTTGGTAGTCATAACCGTTGAGCGCTTCAATCGCAGCATTCAACTGGTCCTGGTCGCCGAGGGTGACGAAGGCAAATCCCTTGGATCTGCCGGTTTCGCGGTCGGTGATGATTTTGACCCGATCAACAGGGCCGTATGCGGCAAAGAGGACCGTGAGGTCTTCTTCCGTAGCAGTGTAGGGCAGGTTGCCCACGTAGATGTCCATTTTTTGTCTGTGGTATATCACGCCATCATTTGAAACACCTGCCGGGACCATGGCGTTAGGGACCCCGAAAAATGCATTTGCCCGCGAAATTGCCGGACGAACTTCCGGGTCTTTAGTCATCTGCCCCGCCCTTGGCAAGAATTGTTTTTCAGAAAAAAAACGCGTGGGCTTAGTGAGTCATCGGACTTTCACCCGACGCATCTCCCAGGTGACTCAGGTTGTCAGGCAGGTAACGCTTGAAGCGCGTCTTATCAATCGACTTCATGTAGGCCTCCTCGGGGGAAATCATGCCCTCGCGAAGTTTCGACCAAATCGATTCATCCATGAACTGCATACCCTCGCTCTTCCCACCAGTGATCACATCGTAGAGTTTTTGGGTCGCCCCTTCGCGGATGATCGCGCAAACCGCTGGTGTGGCAAACATGATTTCATGCACCGCCGTGCGCCCTGGTTTATCAACGCGCTTGCATAAAAGCTGGGCCACCACACCTCTCAACGATGCGGAAAGCATCGTGCGCACCTGCGATTGTTGGTCGGACGGAAACACGTCAATGATGCGGTCAACCGTTTTGCGGGCGTTGTTCGTGTGAAGAGTGCCAAAAACAAGCAAGCCGGTTTCCGCCGCAGTCAATGCCAGCGAAATCGTTTCCAAGTCACGCATTTCCCCAACCAGCACAATGTCCGAATCCTCGCGCAACGCCGCCCGTAAACCATCCGCAAACGACGGAGTTTGAATCGGCACTTCCCGCTGGGTGATGATCGAACGCTTATTGCGGTGCACAAATTCAATCGGTTCCTCAACGGTGATGATATGGCGGTTGAAGTTGATATTGATGTAATCTAACAATGACGCAAGGGTCGTGGACTTCCCTGAGCCGGTCGGGCCCGTGACAAGAACAAGACCCGACCGCATGTGCCCGAATTGTTTGACCACCTCCGGAACGCCAAGCGATTCGAGCGAGGCGATTTCAGTGGGAATAAGCCGAAAAACCGCAGCAAGTCCGTTTTGCTGCTTGAGATAGTTGCACCGAAAACGGGAATCGGCGTCCATCTCATAGGCAAAGTCCAAATCCCCAATTTCCAAATAGTGCTCAAACGCCTTGCGATCACAAATCTCACCTAGAAGATTTTTAAAATCATCCCCTAAAAGACGGGCTTGATCAGGAATGGCGCTGACCGCTCCGTGAACGCGGATCTTCGGCATTTGCCCCTCAGACAAATGAAGGTCCGAGCCTTTGCTGGCTATCAAGTAACGGAAAAATTCGTCGATGCGGGCCATGTGATGAAATGGTAAATCTTGTATTCGAATTTTGAATCGCAGAAATGAAAAACGGATGGGACGGTTTGGTTCTTGTTAGACACGAGTGCTTCCCACAATCAGGAATGGAGAAAATCCATCATCTGAACTTTATCGTCAGCCCGGAACAACACCTCGTCTCGCGAAATGGTGCCTTCCACATAAAGACGGCGCAGCGACTCATCCATGGTGATCATGCCAACGTTCTTCCCGGTCTGCATGACACCTGGAAGCATGAACGTTTTGCCTTCACGGATACAGTGGGCGACGGCAGCCGTATTGACGAGCAATTCGAGGGCGAGGACCCGCCCCGATCCATCCGCGCGAGGCACCAGTTGCTGGGAAAGAATTCCACGCAACGATTCAGAGACCATGACGCGGATTTGATCGCGCTGATCCGTGGGGAAAACATCAAGAACACGGTCCAAGGTCCGCGGCGCATTCCCAGTGTGAAGCGTGCCAAGAACCAAATGTCCGGTTTCCGCAGCCGTAAGCGCGAGCTGAATGGTTTCCAAATCCCGCATTTCTCCGACCATGATGACGTCGGGATCCTCACGCAGCGCTCCTCTCAGTGCTTTGGCAAAAGATTCCGTGTGCGTGTGAACCTCGCGCTGGTTCACATGACAACCCTTGGACTCAAAAACATATTCAATCGGATCCTCCAAGGTGAGAATGTGATCCTCCCGATCCTTGTTGATGAAATCCACAAGCGCCGCAAGTGTGGTGGATTTCCCGGAACCCACGGACCCAGTAACAAGAACCAACCCGTTCTGATAACGAGTGAGCGGAAGGATGTGCTCCAACGGCAAGCCAATGTCCTCAAGCGATCGAATCTGCGTGTTGATGATCCGAAACGCCATGTCATAACCCAACCGCTGCTTCACGACCGACGCCCGATATCGGCCGTTGGCCGCGGAATACGCAAAGTCAATATCCCCATTTTGCTGCAGACGCTCCCATTCCGTGCCACCTAAAAAAGAGCGGGCAAGCCGCTCCGTATCCTCCGGCATCAGCGGCGGATGATCATTCCAAATCGGCGCGAGCGTCCCAAAACGCCTCCATGCCGGAGGAAAGGCCGTCGGTAAATGCACGTCGGAACATTCATAATCGCGCCCGAGTTGAAGATATTGATCGACGTGGTCCAGAACCTGATGCGTTGACATGATGCGACTAGATGGATTGGGAAGGTGAATCAGAACGGAAATAACGGCGGCCCGCAGGCAACCCACTTGCTCGCTGGCCCGCCCACTGCTTGACTTGGTTTGCCAGCCATCTTTTCGCCAACGGGCGCACCACCGTCAACGTAAGTCCTAACAGAGCAGCCGGGAGCCCCCCACGTTTTTTGACTGACGGAAGCTTGCGGCGAAAAATAAAACTTGCTGCCATGCCGGACACCAGCGACGAAACACACCAGGCAAGCGGATGATCTGACAGCGAATGACGGATCCGCAATGGGATGTCAAAACGACTGCGCAACACACCCACATCGTGCGCCAAACAGGAACGCGCCACCTCACCAAGATGAATCAGTCGCTGGATTTCCGGGTTTTCTGAAAGTTCTCGATCCATTCGCGGTCTTTTTGGAATTCAGTGCGGGTGACGGGGAAAGCCGGCTCATCCGGGATCCGAACGGCACGCATAAGCCACAACGCCAACACCATGTGAAGAATAGCAACGCCAAGGGCAATCACAACCCATGACCAACAGAATACTTGGGCAATCAACGCAATCCCTGCGACTAACAATAACGCCCACACGAAAAATAAACAGGCCGCCACCAAAACCATCCGAATCACGCGCCGACCCATCCGCTGGGCAGACTCCCTGAATTCCAGCTCAATCAATGCAACCCGCGACGTAAGCAACGTGACTAGTGCCTCCCCCCAATTCGTGGGAAGTCGCGTTTTCCATGACTGCGATGTGTCGGGCAATTCCACGACGAAATGAATTGAATGGTGCAATAGAGAATTGATGGGGCGGCCACAATAGCCTCCCACTCAAGGGCGGATAGAAATGAATAGAAGCGCAAATCCCAGTGAGGCAATCTAACGACGCACAATCAAACCAATAAGGAACCCTAACCCAAGGGCACTGATCACACATTTGGTCGGGTTTTGACGGATGTAATCCTCAGCCGTTACCTGCAGCTCCTTCGCTTTGACTCGGGTGTCTTCCCATTGATCCGCAGCAGTTTCCTTGAGATGATGCGCCTTCTCACTGGCACTCTCACGAAATTGCTGCGCCGACTCAACCGCCCGCTCTTTCAATGCGGACGCTCTCGTTTCAGCAGAATGAATGAACTCTCGCGCCTTCTCGCCAGCGGCGGCACGAAGATAGTTTGCGGCCTGCGAAATCGATGGCGCTGGGCTGAAACCCGCATCAGTATCGAGGCTATCGGGGGTGGGGAATGGATTGGTCATCGCTTTGCTTTCGTTTCGAGCAATCCTCCATGGATTGCCCTGCTGACGAAAAATTGCCACTTCCCTCCCCCGCTTGCAAGACGTGACTTTCAAAATATCAAATCATTCACAAATCATTCACCCGCACTCACCGCCCGGGCTTTGGGGGCCGGCAACAAAAATTGCGTTTGCCCGACGGGAGGGGTGGTGAACATGACGTTCTCCCACTTCGGATCCTTCAGCCGACCCGTCCCTCGAAATTGGAACATCCCATAAAACGGACGCAAGGGCAACGTAATCAATCCTAACAGGCCACGGGCATTCATCCGCAGCGTCAAATCAAGCGTCCGCTCCTTCAAATCCACCGTGCCATCACCGGCAAATACGAGCGAATTGGTGGAAGTTTGAAAATCCTGCGTGGCCAACACTCCGTCTTTGATTTTAAAGGTGCAAAATGCGCTTTTCGCGCGCTCAAACCCGGCACGGCGATCGTTCAACACACCGCTGATTAAGGGACTGAGCGGCCCAAAAATAGGCACGGAAAATAATTCCATTTTTTCCAAGGCTAACAATCCCTCTCCAGTGAACGTTTCCACTCGCTCGTCCTTGAGAGAAAAATCGAGACGACCGGTAGCCCTGCCGCCTCCCTTGACTTGAAATCCATAGGTGGTCGCTAACGTCGGAATCAATAGCCGGGTCCAACTCAATTCTCCCTCAAGCATCCCTTTGCCACGCCAATCAAAACGACCAGTGATAGGCCCGTCAAACGCGCTGACTTTCAACCCGTCCACGATCACTCGCTCCCCTCGAATCGTGACCTTCGCCTCGGGCTTTTCCAACGTGACAACCTCTCCAAGAAAACGATAGTCTGCCGGATCTGCGGAACTGAAGGAAATACTCAAGGCCGTCCGGTCCCGAGAACCCACATCCACGACCCCGGACCCTTGAATTTCCGGGGGACGATGAAATTGATAGATTTCAAGCGCATCAGCCAGCTTCGGCGCAAACAACCGCACCATGGGCGCGGCCCAAATCGATCCTGCAACGTCCTCCACTTCCACCAGATGGTCCAGCGCATCATAACGAATACGACCCACCTTGACGGTTCCCTGCTTCGGCCCGTTGAAGACCTCGCGCAGGGCATAATTCTGATAGTTGAAAATCACCGTGCCCTCCGAAAAATCAAGCTCATGATGACTCAACGATAAACGGCATTCCGCGAGATTCACGGGAACCCCACGGTAATTGACGTTCCGAACCTTAGCCGCGCCGGCAAATGCCCAGCATGTGGTGTCATTCATATCAACCCCGCCCTCA
>CAIYYV010000445.1 GCA_903930425.1 Akkermansiaceae bacterium
ACCTCCGTCAGCCGGAGCGATCCGACAGCCTCCGAGCAAACTGCAACCCAAGCGCACCAGTCGCCTGGCACGGCAGCAGAAAGCCGGCGCCATCATCCCGCTCCAGCCCGACGTGGACACCCTAGCACAGGTTGGAAGCGGCAACAAGGGCACCCCGGATCACGGCATCAAATTCACCCCGAAGCGTTTTGCCAGCAGCGCCGTGACCACGAAGCTAACAACCGTCACCGCGACGCAAATGACCAGCGCCAGCCAAAAGTTGGTGCCCTTTGCCAGCAGCCATGGCATCACCAGAAACATCGGCAGCGTCGGCAGGACGTACCAGAAGGTGTAGTACGCGTGATTCGCGATTTTCGGGTTGCCCTGCTGCTCCACGTGCATCCAGATCATGACCATGATCGTGACCAACGGCAGCGAAGCAATCAGCGCGCCGACTTTATCGCTTCGCTTCGCGACTTCCGATACCAATACAATCACCAAGGCCGTAACTGCATATTTGATGACGAGCATGAGCATGGGGGCGGTTGGAATGGCTCGGGTCTGCAATAATGGACCTATCCATCATGGCGAGACGGGATTTTAGTCTAGCCACGCCACCAGAGCGAGCGGAATCGTGCTGATAGGCGAGATTGCCACGACGTGCAGGGTTTGCCCGCCCGCAATCATTCCAGATGGGGTCATTTCGCTTGGCATTGCAATGATGTCCAGTATGCTGCCACCACCCGCCGCCATGTCCTACCCGCAAGCCCAACTTCCCCCCCAAAAAAAATCCGGCATGCTTGACGTTCCTCTGCATTTCAATTTCACCACCGATGTTATCGGGCGCTGGGCCGAGCAACGCCCCGAAGCGCTGGGGTTGTGGTGGACCGACGACACCGGCCGGGAAGAACAATTCAGCTTCCACCAACTGGCCGCCTTGAGCGGCAAAGCGGCCAATTTTTTTCAAGCGAGCGGGATCGGGCGCGGTGATCGGGTGCTGCTGGTCCTGCACCGGGTGCCGCAATGGTGGATTGCCATGCTCGGGTTGATCCGTCTCGGGGCGGTGCCAGTGCCGGGAACCCCCTTGCTCACCACACGCGACCTGAAGTACCGCGTCGATGCCGCCAAAATCGGCGCGGTCATCACCGACACCGAGGGCGCCGCCAAACTCACCGATTTTACCGGTGTGCGCATCGGGGTCGGGACGGCGACGCCGGAGTGGACCGATTTTGATGCCGGAGTGGCAGCGGCAGCCGCCGCTTATGCGGATGAACCCACCCGCAGCGATGCGCCGGGCATCCTGTTTTTCACCAGCGCCACCACCGGCCATCCCAAAATGGTGCTGCACACCCAAGCCAGCTACGGCATCGCCCACCGCTTGACCGGCGAGTATTGGCTCGACCTCACTCCCGATGATATCCACTGGAACATCTCCGACGTCGGTTGGGCCAAAGCCGCATGGTCCAGCCTGTATGCGCCATGGCAAATGGGCGCCTGCATCTTCGTAACCGACAGCCGTGGCAAATTCGATCCGGTTAGGGCATTGCGCACCCTCCAAACCTATCCGATCACCACCTGGTGCGCGCCACCCACCGCACTGCGCCTGATCGTGCGCGAGGATCTAACGCAATATCAGTTTCCACATCTGCGCCATGCGGTCACCGCCGGCGAACCGCTCAACCCGGAAGTGCTCGCACTCTGGAAAAACGCCACAGGTCTGACACTCCACGAGGCCTACGGCCAAACCGAAACCGTGATGCTCATCGGCAATTTCCGCTGCACCGGCGACGCGGTCCGCCCCGGCTCGATGGGCCGCGCCAATCCGGCATTCGAAATTTCCCTGCTAGATGAGCAATTGAACGAATTGCCGGCGGGTCAGGAAGGCGAGGTGGCGGTGCGGGTGGCACCCATCCGCCCGCTCGGCTTGTTTCAGGAATACTGGCTGCACCCGGAGGTGACCGCGGACCGGTTCCGCGGCGGTTGGTATCTAACAGGCGACCGCGCCACCCGCGACGCGGACGGTTATTTCTGGTTTGTCGGGCGCAAGGACGACGTCATCAAGAGTTCGGGCTACCGGATCGGGCCGTTTGAAGTCGAGAGTGCCCTGCTGGAGCACGCTGCCGTGTTGGATGTGGCCGTGGTCGGCAAGCCCGACGCGCTGCGCGGTCAGATCGTCAAGGCGTTTGTGGTGCTGCGCAATGGCACGGCGCCTGACGCAGGTCTCAAGCAGGAGTTGCAGGACCACTGCAAACAGGCCGTGGCGCCTTACAAATATCCGCGCGAGATCGAGTTTGTCAGCGAGTTGCCGAAAACCACCAGCGGCAAGACCCGCCACGTCGAGTTGCGGCAGCGGGCGTGAGCGCAGGGCGCGCAGGGCGCATAAGACCCGCCGAGCAAGGTGAATTCCTTGACCGGACGGATGCCGCTAAGGGTTTCTGTGACCGTGATATTGCCGCAAACCTAGCAAAACCGGGGATGATCCCCCCTCTATTTTTAACAATTGCCACCCGTAAAGCGCTTGCGCTGTC
>CAIYYV010000446.1 GCA_903930425.1 Akkermansiaceae bacterium
AAAGCGCGGGAAGAACGGGAAGGAGAGCTTTCGGTGGGGAAGATGCTGCGTTGCCGGGTTCGGTATTTCACGGATGGCGCGGTGATTGGCAGTCGGGGGTTTGTGAACGAAGCATTTGTGGCTGCGCGGGAACGTTTTGGATCGCAACGGAAAGATGGCGCGCGGAAGTTGCGGGGCAGTGGTGCGGCCGCAGCAGGAACGCTCTGGAGTGTGAGGGATTTGAAGAAGGGAATCCGATAGCTTCTCCGTTGAGGACCCATTTCTCACAGTCATAGGACTAGACCCCCGCGCTGCCAAAGCAAGAGAGATCCAGCCGTTTCAGGAAGGCATGCACATGTGCACATGTTGATTATTGGAGACTCAAATAATAAAAAACCACTTGCGCCGCTTGAAATGAGTCGTGTCGAGACGTGGTCGTCACTGGCAATTCTGGGCATTTCTGAAAATCTTCGTTCTAGGATTTTCATGTAATTTTTTGTCTCGTCGGCATATCTGGCTTTGACGTGTGGTGCAGATGGTTCATGCTTCTCACCGCCATGCGCTTTTCAGGCACCTACACTGCTCTCATCACTCCGTTTTGCAATGGTGGCCTCGATGTCCCCGCATTTCAATCGCTTATAGAGCGGCAAATTGCGGGCGGTGTGGATGGCATTGTTCCATGTGGGACGACTGGCGAGTCGCCCACGCTTGATACAGAGGAGCACCTCGAGATCATTCGCTTGGCTGTAGAATTTGCGGCAGGGCGTTGCGAAGTGGTCGCCGGCACCGGTTCGAATGCCACCGCTGAGGCGGTCGATCTCACTGCGGCCGCAGAACAACTCGGTGCCACAGGGTCGCTGCAGGTGTGCCCGTATTATAACAAGCCTTCGCAGCAAGGCCTTTATCTCCATTTCAAAGCGATTGCGGAATCCACCGGGTTACCGATCATGCTTTACAGTGTGCCAGGCCGCTCAGTGATAGATATTGCGCCGGCCACCGTCGCCCGGTTGGCTGCGGAGTGCCCACACATTGTTGCCATCAAGGAGGCTGGCGGATCGGTGGAGCGAGTCAACCAGCTCATTCAGGCTCTGCCTGATGATTTTGCGGTATTGTGTGGGGATGATCCATTGACTTTGCCGTTCATTGCCTGTGGAGCGACCGGATTGGTGTCCGTTGCGTCGAATCTGATTCCTGATGTCATGGCTCGGTTGGTGCGCGCCTGCCTCAACGGCTCGTTCGATGAGGCGCTTATTCTTCAAAAGCAATACTATCCGTTGATGCGCGGGCTGATGTCTCTTGATGTCAATCCGGTGCCCATCAAAACTGCAGTGGCGCTGCAGGGGCACTGCACTGCGGATCTTCGGTTGCCGCTTGCCCCGCTCAGTCCCGAACAAATCTCTCAATTGAAATCCCTGCTAGAATCCTACAACCTGCTCCTCTAACACCCACCCCACCGATCCATGCCGAAACTTTTCATTCCTGGCCCGATAGACGTGTCGAAAGAAACCTTTGCAGCGATGAGCCAACCGATGATTGGCCACCGCGGCAGTGAATTTGAGCGGCTCTATGCCTCGACGCAGCCCGGTCTTCAGGAGCTTGGCGGGACGACTCGGCCGTTTTTTCTTTCCACTTCGTCTGCATGGGGGGTTATGGAAGCCTCGCTGCGGAACTTATGCGTCAAAAAAGTCCTCACACTTTGCTGCGGTGCCTTTTCCGACAAATGGTTTGATGTAGCGAAGAGCATGGGCCTGAGCGCCGAAAAAATCCAAGTTGAGTGGGGTGATGCCATTGCACCGGCCACAGTGCGGGCGAAGTTAGAAGAGGGAGGTTTCGATCTCGTCACGTTGATTCACAATGAGACCTCCACCGGAGTGATGAATGATCTTGTGGGTCTGGCGAAGGTCGTCAAATCGTTTCCGGGGGTATTGTTTGTGGTGGATGCGGTTTCCTCATTTTCTGCGGTGCCCATTGAGATGGACGCGTTGGGGATTGATGTGTTGTTAGCCGGCGTGCAGAAGGCTCTGGCGCTCCCGCCTGGGCTCACGGTGTTTGCGTGTTCGGAAGCGGCGATCGAGCGGGCCAAGGGCCAGGCAAACCGCGGATACTATTTTGATTTCCTCGAGTTCGCCAAAAACGCCGAAAAACACAACACTCCATCCACTCCGGCCATTTCTCTGATCTTCGGTCTTCAGCACATCCTCGGTGTCATCGCTGCGGAGGGCGCGCTAAACCGCTACGCTCGTCACGCCGCAAACAATGCCCTCATTCATGCCTGGGGAGCGCGTCACGGTTTCAAAAACTTTGCGCCCGCTGGAAACCAGTCGGTCACTCTCACCTGTTTTCACACGCCCGCAGGCTTCGATCAAGGGTCGTTCATTAAAACCCTCAAGGCCAAGCACCGCTTTGTTATCAATGGCGGCTATGGAAAAATCAAGGGTCTCACGTTCCGCATTTCCAATATGGGTAACGAAACCGCCGCCACTTTGAACGAACTCATCACCGCAATGGACGATGTGTTAGAGTGAAGAGGAATCAAGATGGAAAAGAACAACGGATGCACGCGAGAATCCATCGGCGGACTTTGACCCGCGCAGTTTTTTGTTCCAAAAGAAGCGTATGAAAACACAACTCATCATTCGTCGTTTTGCCGGACTGTTCATTCTCGTCAGCGTCGCGCTGGCGCATTTCCACAGTGCCTACTGGCTTTGGCTCACTGTGTTCGTCGGGTTCAACTTGCTACAATCCTCGTTCACGCACTTCTGTCCGTTAGAAATCCTCCTCAAAAAATGCGGTGTCGGCTCCGAGTGCGGCAGTGGTTGTTGCACTTCGAACAAAGGTGACTGAAGGGCCGATGCCTGCTGTTCACATCAGGCCTTGATCGATCATGGCATCGGCGACTTTGATGAATCCGGGGATATTGGGATCGATGACGAGCTTGCCGGGTTGGCCCTGTTTCCGCATCACCTGTGACGAGGACGGCCACAGTCTGTGCGCAATCGTGAGCGACACGCGGGGGAATTGCGGGTTGCGAGTGCCGAGTCGGGCTGTCATGGTGTCGGCATGAAGCAGGTGACGACAGGTGCCGGGTTGAGATTGGCGCTGGAGGAAGCAAACTCGTTAGGTCGGAGGCGGGTGTTAGTGCCGACGATGGGGGCCTTGCATCGCGGGCATCTCGCGCTGGTGAAGCGCGCGAGGGAAGAGGCCGGTCCGGACGGAATCGTTGTGGTGTCGCTTTTTGTCAACCCGATCCAATTCGATCGAGGTGCCGATTTGGACGCCTATCCCAGGCCGTTAGAGAGTGATCTCGCGCACTGCCAGGCCGCCGGGGTGGATGTGCTGTTTGCGCCGGACGTGGCCGAGATGTATCATCCCGACCGATCGGTGACCGTGAGTGAGACGTGTCTGTCACGCGGGCTGTGTGGTGCCACTCGGCCCGGGCATTTTGACGGCGTCTGCACCGTGGTATTAAAGTTATTCCTTCTGAGTGCTTGTCACGCGGCCGTGTTTGGCGAGAAGGATTTCCAACAGTTAGCTGTGATCCGCCGGATGGTCAGGGACCTGGATGTTCCGGTTGAAATTCTTGCCTTCCCGACTGTGCGCGAACCGGACGGCCTAGCCATGTCCTCGCGCAATGTCCGCCTCACTCCTGATCATCGCGCGGACGCCCCGCGAATCCATCGCGCACTCATGCAGTCCGCCCGATTGACTGACGTGGCTGCCATCCTCGATGCGGCCCGCAAGGAAATCACCGCCTCGACGTTCGCTCGGATCGATTATTTGGAACTGGTGGATGCAGGAACGCTGCAACCCATCACGAGCCTGTCACATCCGGCGCTGTTAGCTGCTGCGGTGTTTTATGGTGATGTGCGGCTGATCGATCATGTGCTTGTGCTGCCGATAATCTGTTAGAATATCGGTGGGAACTTCAGTTCTCGATGACCGGGATGGCCTTGGGGGGAGGCGTTTCAAACAACCGGTTGCTTTCGGCGAGGTTGTGTTTAATGAGAAACCAGATCGCGATCGCCAGAAGGAATGAGAGGATCTTTGCGATCCGGTTTTTCGTCAGGTTCAGTTTCATTGGACGGTTTGCTGGAGAAGAAGATGTCCGAGATTTTTTCGCGGAATTGATTTTCAGTGAGATTGCGTTGGAGGAAGCCATTCTGACAGATTGAGATGCCGCCGGTTTCTTCGCTGACGACCACGCAGATGGCGTCGGTGCGTTCGGTGATGCCGATGGCGGCGCGGTGGCGCAGGCCGGTTGAGCGGTCATTCATTTCACGTTCGGTGACGGGGAAGACGCAGGCGGCGCCGGCTACGCGGTCTTCGGCAATGATCATTCCACCGTCGTGAAGCGGGGCTTTCGGATAGAAAACGGCCATTGCCAGTTCAGGAGAAAAGCGGGCGTCCAGGGCGACGCCGGTGTCGAGTTGTTCCTTGAGGCTGACATCGCGTTGGATGGCAAAGAGCGCGCCGATGCGTTTTTTCGAGAGATGGATAACGGCATCGGCGAAGCGTTCGAGGAAGTCGAGCCGGCGGCGGCTGTAGAACGAGAAGAGCCGGTTGCTGCCGAGGCGGGCCAGGCCTGTGCGGAGTTCTGGCTGGAAGATGACGATCAGGGCGAAAGCGAGAATGGTGGCGGCGCTTTTAATGATCCAGCTGATGACTTCGAGTTTAAAGATCGTGGAGACGAGCGTGAGGACGATGAGAAGGGTGCCGAGGCCGACGAGGATTTGAGCGCCGCGAG
>CAIYYV010000447.1 GCA_903930425.1 Akkermansiaceae bacterium
ACGTCACCATCAGGCCGCGCTCAGGCAGGCCCGCCGTCTCCGGTTTATGCAGCTCGATCAACGCGCCGGATAAGGCTTCGCTCAGTGCCTTTTGATCGGGGGTCGCTATTGGAATGGGGAATTCTTCAAGAGCGGTTGGCTGGATCTCAAACCAACCACCTTGTTTATCAACGAATACACGGCGGGCGTAAGCATGGAAAACAGATGAATTGAGAAGACTGAGGATGAATCGAGGTTCAGAGGGCGTTGGGAAAAAATAGGAAGTATTGGCCAGAGTAGCACCTGATTCGTCTATACAAAATGTGGGCTGAATGGATATTTTTGTGGAAAGGATCTTCGTCTTCGTGAAATCGCCGTAATACTGACATGAGCGAAGCTCCCAATAATAATTTCCTTGGTCGTATCGATCCAGAAGACTCTGCTTATGCTCGGTTGAATTGAACCTTGCGTGAACAGCAGGATGGTGGGCCTTGAATATTTTTTCCGCCTCCTTTGCTGGAAGGTCACTCCACGGGTGCGGTTGGTTTTCAGAAGAGGGAATTTGAATGATGAACAGATCATCAGACTCACTTCTCCACCGTTTGATGTCCTTACCTCGAATATAGGGACGGATAAATTCTTTGGTTTCCGATTCTGATCGGCAGATTGCTTTGGCTTCATCTGCTGAGATTATGAATGCATCATTGTATCCGGTCGTAAGGCCCCGACTGACACGCGCACCCACGTATTTTGTGAGCGATTGGCGACCCGCGCGTAGGGTTTCCACCAAGGTAAGTCCTAGGCCTTGTTGAATCGTCCATGAGGAGGGTTTGAGATCGCGCTGGCGGAAAGCAAAACTGTCGCGGTCGAAGACGACAGGGAAATCCACTTTGGATTCGCCGCCAGCCGGGGCGGGTTTCCAGGCGAGCACCGGAAAGGTGCGGTCGGCGTGGGGAACCAGTTGTTTAAAAATGTCTGCGTTCTCGAAGGATTTGGGATCGGGAAGGGTTTCCTTCTCCACGTCGCGGAGTTTTTCGGTGACGAGGATGCACGGGTAGGCGACGGCGGTGAAAATATCGGTGTCGCCGAAGTCGAGGAGCACGCGCGGAGCCGTGGCATAGAGGAGGTAGGCGCGGAGTTTTTCGCCGTAGCCGGCGCGGAAGTATTTATTGGAGGTGATGAAACTGAGCACACCGCCGGTGCGGAGGAGCTGGAGGGAGCGCTCGAAGAAATAGACGTAGAGATCGGCGGTGCCGGTGTAGCATTCGTATTGCTCCTTGAGGACGTCCTTGAGGGGGCGGTTTTTGCCGGCGCTGTCGCGCACGGTGACGGCCTTGAGCTCCTCTTGACGGACATAAGGCGGGTTGCCGAGGACGAGGTCGAATTTGCCGGGCGCACCGTCCCGGCCTTCGAGGCCAAACATCCAGCCTGGGTCGAAGAAGCCGGCGTAGGTGTTGGTGTTGTAGGGGTTCCACTCGACTAGGCGTTTGGCGTCGGAGGGGGTGCATTCGCCGGACTCGACGAGGGCGGTGGCGAGTTTCTTGCAGAGGTCGCGGTCGCGGCGTCGGAGGGCTTTTTTGTCCTGGTAGCGGCGGGCGGTGAAGTAGCGGTGGCGGACGGTTTTGAGTTCGCGTTCGAGTGCGCGGACCTCGTCGGAGCCGAGGAGGAGCTGGCCGCGCTGGAGGCCGAGGAGGGTGTTGGCAGGGACGATCTTGGTCTCGAGATTTGGGAGCGGGAGAATGCCGTAGTTGGGCAGGGCTGGGTCGATGGGTTGATCGACGATGAGAGTGATGAAGAAGCGGAGCTTGGCGATCTGGACGGCGAGGGGCTGGATATCCACGCCGTAGATGGAGTTTTCGATGAGGTAGAGTTTGCGGCCGTAGTCGTCGTTGTTGCGGGAGAAGGCGCGGGCGATGGCAGCAAGTGCTTCTTCGCGGGCGGGGGCGCTGTCGATCTGCTCGGCGAGGGCGAGCTGGCGCGCGCGCCAGAGGGAATTGTCGGGGTCGAGCTTGGTGAGGACGCGGACCATCTTCTTGAGCAGGCCCATGGGATACGCGCCAGAGCCGCAGGCGGGGTCGAGAGAGCGG
>CAIYYV010000448.1 GCA_903930425.1 Akkermansiaceae bacterium
ATGCGGCAAATACCCCCACAAAGATAAAACCCATCTTCACAAACTTGAAGGCGGGCATGAGCCCGTAGATCGGATTCAACGCGTTGACCAAAGAAAGCAGCCCCACCCCGACAAATAACAACCACGCCCACAAGCCCGGCGGGAAAAATGAAAAATCCTTGCGCTTCTCCCACAAGGCGGACAACGCAAGACCCAACGCAATCCCTTCAAATAGATTGAACTCAAACCCCCGCGAGTGCCCCCGATACTCCTCAACCGAATACAACATCAGCGTGAAATCCTTGGGCGGACGCACCAACCACCACGCCATGACCCCCAGCGTGATTCGCCGCGCCCAATCCTTTCCCCGCAGCCAGTAACCTAACAAAGGCCCAATGACGCCATAGCCGACGACAATCAGCAGCAACTTGATGATCGTCTTGGTGATGTCCATAAACCTCGGCAAAACTCCACCATCATACTATCCCGCTGGCGAGGGGATTCGTGCGCGGCTCCGCCGACTCACTGCAGATTTTTCAATCTGCAGATCCGCTAGGAAGCAGGTCTTTCACGGCATCGCGCTCTTCCTTGAGTTCCTGGATGGTGGCGTCGATCTTGCCTTGACTGAACGCATCGATCGACAAGCCCTGCACTATTTCCCACTTGCCGTTCTCCAGCGTGCGAATCGGCATCGAGGCCATCAGACCTTTTTCAATCCCATAAGAACCATCTGAGCACACCGCCACCGAATGCCAGTCACCCGCTGCCGTCGGCGTAAGAAGACTCTTCACCGTATCCATCGCCGCATTCGCGGCTGACGCGGCGGACGAGGTGCCACGAGCCTTGAGAATGGCGGCTCCCCGTTGCTGCACCGTGGTGATGAATTCACCTCTGAGCCATTCAACATGTGTGATCACATCCGTGGCCGGGCGCCCCTGGATTTTCGCCTGAGTGAAATCCGGGTATTGAGTGGCCGAATGATTGCCCCAAATGGCCATGTGGGTGACCTGCGAAACCGGCACGCTGGCCTTTTTCGCAAGCTGGCTTTTGGCACGATTTTCGTCGAGGCGAGTCATCGCAAAAAACCGGTCGCTTGGCACACCGACCGCATGATTCATGGCGATAAGCGCATTCGTATTGCATGGATTACCGACCACCAACACGCGCACATCCTTGGCGGCGTTGCGAGCAATCGCCTGGCCCTGACCCGTGAATATCTTGCCGTTGATGCCGAGCAAATCGCTGCGTTCCATCCCAGCCTTACGCGGGACCGATCCCACTAACAAGGCCCAATTGGCTCCCTTGAATCCCACATTGAGATCAACCGTGCCCACCACTTCATGAAGCAGCGGAAACGCGCAGTCATCCAGTTCCATCATGACTCCTTCGAGCGCGGCCATGCCAGGCTCGATTTCTATCAGGCGGAGGTTAACGGGTTGGTCGGGACCAAAAACGAAACCCGAGGCAATACGGAATAGGAGGGCATAACCAATTTGGCCAGCCGCGCCAGTGACGGAAACAGTGATGGGTGCTTTCATAGGATGGATAGGGAAAGCGCGGACCCTAGGAGACATCACCCACCTCGGTCAACCCACAAGCCATAAAAATGTGCAATCACTGCCTGCTTCCTGAATTTCCTTCCTTCGCGACCCGCCGCACGCTTCAATTGCCGCATGATCGACATGCTCGTGCGCCTCTATGATTTGCCGGACCCTACCGCCATCTATCAGAAAATCGCGGCGGAAGGCATCACATTGCGGCGGGCCAGGGCATTCGAGGCGCACTCGGTCGCCACCTTTGTGCAGAACCACTTTTCCGAAAAATGGGTGAGTGAGGCGCAGGTCGTCCTCAGCCGCCAACCGATCGCTTGCTTCATTGCCACTCGCGAGCAACAAATCGTCGGTTTTGCGTGTTATGACACGACTCAGCGCGGGTTTTTCGGGCCGACCGGGGTGGCAGAGGACGCCCGCAACCTCGGCCTCGGCAAGGCTTTGTTATTCAAATCCCTGCAGTCTCTGCTCGAACTTGGCCACGCCTACGCCATCATCGGCGGCGTCGGCCCGAAGGAATTCTACGCTAAAGTCTGCGGGGCAATTGAGATTCCCGGCAGTGATCCCGGGGTTTATGCGGACTTGCTCGCCTGAACGCCTCCTCGTATCATCAATCCGCAAGCCTAGCGCTTGCACCTGCCCGCCGAACCGTGTATTGCCTCCGCCCCGGCGATCCCTCCGCCCTACCCCATCTCTCACATGATCAAATGGATCCTCCAAAAAATCGTTGGCAGCAAAAACCAACGCGAAATCCGCCGCATCCGCCCGGCTGTCGCCCGCATCTGTGAAATCGAAAAATCCCTCCAGCCAGAACCCGCAGAAAAACTCCTCGAACTCACTCAGCAATGGCAGGCCCATCTCGCTCGCTATCATTTCCTCGTCGCCCCCGCCAAACCGCTCGTAGAACGCATGGATCCAGCGGACCTCCTCAGCGCGGCTGAGGCTTTGGAAACCCGCCTCGCCCCACTCCGGGATGAATTTCCCAGTCTGCCACCTTCTGTGGAGCCCACCCCGGAATCAATCGAAGCCGCCAAGGCCGCCTTCCACGAAGCCGAACTGGAATTCCCGAGATCCCGCGCCAAATACCTCGAGCAGATCCTTCCTCAGGCCTACGCCGTGGTGAAAAACGCGGCCCGTCGCCTCTGCGGCACCACCCTTTCCGTGAGCGATCACCCGATCCTCTGGGAGATGGTCCATTTCGATGTCCAGCTCATCGGCGGCGTTGCCCTCCACCGCGGCATGATCGCCGAAATGCAAACCGGGGAAGGAAAAACCCTCGTCGCCACCATGCCCGTTTATCTCAACGCCCTTACGGGTCTCGGCGTCCACATCGTCACCGTCAATGATTACTTGGCACGCCGCGACGCCGACTGGATGGGTGCCCTCTACCGCTACCTCGGCCTCACCGTGGGTTGCATCCAAAACCAAATGCCCCCATGGGAACGCCGCGCCGAATACGCCTGCGATATCACCTACGGCACCAATGCCGAGTTCGGCTTCGATTACCTCCGCGACAATGGCATGGCTGCCACCAGAGATGAACAGGTCCAACGCGGACACTACCTCGCCATCATCGACGAGGTCGACTCCATCCTCATCGATGAGGCAAGAACCCCACTCATCATCTCCGGCCCGTCCGCCCACTCGTCCCACCAGTTTGATAAGTATAAACCTCTCGTCGAACAACTCGTCAAACGCCAAACCCAACTCTGCAACGAAATCGCCGCCGAGGCCAAACAATTGTTAGATGCCGGCGATAAGGACGGTGCCGGCCGTCTCCTCTTCAAGCTCAAGCTCGGCCAACCGCGCAACCGCCAACTCATGCGCTTCATGGAGGAACCGGAAATGCGCCGCCTACTCGAAAAGGCCGAGCTCGCCATGCACCAAGACGCGCAAAAGAAGGAACTCTTCGAACTCAAGGAAGAACTCTATTTTGTCATCGATGAAAAAGGCCATGACTCCGACCTCATGGAAATCGGCCGCGAATACCTTTCTCCCGGCGACCCCGAATCATTCACCCTCCCCGACCTCGGAACCCTCTACGCCGATATCGATACCGACCCCGAACTCTCCGCCGACGCCCGAAGCGCCGCCAAGGACGCTCTCCAAGTCCGCATGGACTCCCAAGCTGAAAAAATCCATAACATCTCTCAACTTCTCAAAGCCTACTGCGTCTACGAAAAGGACGTCCAGTATGTCGTCAAAGACGACAAAATCATCATCGTCGATGAAAATACCGGCCGTGAAATGCCCGGCCGCCGCTGGTCGGACGGTCTCCACCAAGCGGTCGAGGCCAAGGAATGCGTCGCCATCGAAAAGGAAACCCAGACGTTCGCGACCATCACCATCCAAAACTATTTCCGACTCTATCATAAACTCGCCGGCATGACCGGAACTGCGGAAACCGAAGCCGCAGAATTTCATGATATCTATCAGTTAGACGTGCTGCCGATTCCGACGAACCAACCAAACTGTCGGGTGGATGAGAATGACCAGGTGTTCAAGACACGGCGCGAGAAGTTCAACGCGGTCATATC
>CAIYYV010000449.1 GCA_903930425.1 Akkermansiaceae bacterium
ATCACAGCGCGGATTCAGCCGCCGCAGGCGACCTTCTCATCGCCAATGGCAACCTGACGCTCACCGGCACCGTCAATCTGACGCTCACGGATCTAGCGCTCCCGACCGGCGCGTTTGCCCCTAACAGCACCACCTTGTCGTTGATCCAATACGCCGGCACTTGGAATGGCGGATTCTTCACCTACGGTTCTAACGAATTGACCAACCACGAGTCGTTCACGGACACCTATGGCAACTATTGGAAGATCACCTATGATGCCAGTGTCAGCGGCCTCAACTTTGCCAGCCAACTTCCAGGAGGCGGTAGCTTCGTTACCCTGAGCAACCTTACCGCCGTCCCCGAACCCGGTAGTCTGTTCGCCATCGGCTGCCTGATCGGTTCCGGCGCTCTGCTTCGCTCACGCCGCAGAGCGGCGTGAAGAAAATTGAGGATTGAAGATTGAGGGCGTATGCCCCCAAGGAGCGGCGGACTCCGATCCGCCGAATGCTCATGAAACGTCAATGATGCGCCCATGCATCGAGACTCACGGCTTGTCATGGACATCCCATGGATCTCACAGGCTCCCGGCGGAGCGGAGTCCTCGGCTCCTTGGGAAGACGCCACCGACCCCTCTCCTTCTCTCATTTCTCTTGAGGTCACGCGTCGGGCATGGGAGTTTTCGGAGAGATTGGCAACAACACGAAACACACAACTGGATGGCTGGCGTGCTTTTGCGGTGGTCGGAGTGATGTGGCATCACTGGGCACCTGCGGCATGGCGCGGCCCGTTTCCCTTTGAGATCGGCTTGTTTTTTTTCCTCACGCTCACCGGTTTTTTGATCACGCGGATCTTATTGCAAGCGCGGGTTGATGGGGAAGCCACGGGCAAGGACTGGCGGGCGAAGGCGTTCCTGAGTTTTCAAAAACGCCGGATGGCGCGGATACTGGCACCTTGTTATGTGGCGATGCTGTTTGCCTTGTTGGTGGGAGCGCCGGACATCCGGGCGCATGCGCTCGCTTACTTCGGCCATCTGGCAAATTTCCACATGGCATGGATGCGCGAATGGCCGTCTGGCACCGCGCACTACTGGACCTTGGCCATTCAAATGCAGTTTTATTTCATCTGGCCGCTCGTCATTTTTTTCACGCCTCGTCGGGCGCTGGTCTGGGTGTTCGTCGTTTGCACATGGATGGCACCCCTATCGCGTTTACTGATCGGTCGATATGTTCCGGGCATCTATCACAGCGAGGCGATCACGCTGACGGCGGGGGATTATTTGGGAGTGGGGGCCTTGTTAGCGCTGGCGCTGCAACGCGGGATGACAGCGGGCGATGTGCGAGGTTCGCGGGCGGCGTGGTTCGCCTTTGTCGGTTATGTGGCCTTGTATGGGTGTCACTTGTTAGGAGTGTCGTGCGGTGGCTTGGGGATGATCCAGCAGACCTTGTTGGCGGTGTTGTTCGCGGGGTTGATTTCCGCGACGCTTGCCGGCGTGCGCGGGATTCCCGGTCGGGTATTGAATCATCCTGCAGTCCAACACATCGGCCGATTGAGTTATGGGCTTTATTTGTTTCACGCGCCGATGCCATTGCTGATCGGAAAGCTTCTGCCATTCCTCTGGTTTCCCATTTTTGATGGGCCGCTGCTCGTATTGAGGTTGTTGGTGTTTGCCCTCGCGTCGTGGGGCGTGGCCTGGCTTTGTTGGAGGTGGCTCGAAGGGCCGGACAGATTGCGCTTCCCGCCGCGCTCCGCGCTCCTCCACGAGTGAGAAGGTCCCTCAGGGCTTGGCCTTGTGGGTGATTTCCGAGGCCGGTTGGGCGGTGGTTTTGCGTTTGGGCAAAAAGGGTTGCACGAGCGCGTCCTTGAAATCGAAGGTTTCTGAAAAATCCTCGCGTCGATCAGATTCCTGTTTGCCGAAGACCTGCTCCTCGATGAGGTGAAATACCATGTCGCCCACATCCTGGCACTTGTGGACGCCCCATTCATTCATCAACGTGGACGCCATCGGCCCGAATTGCTCCAGAGAGAAATCACGAAAGCCCACAAGCAATTCCGGGCCGGTGATATGCCGGACTTGTCCGCCATTGGCTTCGGCAATTTTCTTGAGAGTAAAATCCAGTGCGTCCTTGAGGAAAAAATAGACATGAGGGTCAAAACGCTTGTCGCGCTTCAAAATGGAAACGACCGATTGTTCAAACTGCCTTGCCTGCATGGAGAATAAATTGCAGGAAGAACCCCGCTGTGTCAAAGCGGTTCACCGCACATGATTTGCCAGCGATCATCTCCGTTTCTTGCCTTTTGTTTCTTCCTTCTCGCGCTTGCTCGATTGGATCCAGCTCATCGTCGAACGGAGCCTCTCACCGATTTTTTCAATCGGATGCAGGGCTTCGGAGTGGCGGACCGCCTTGAAGTGCTTGCTCCCGTGATCCCACTCATGAATCCACTCGTTCGAGAATTGTCCCGATTCGATCGCCTTCAGTTGCGCAGCCATGCGTTTTCTAACAGAAGCATCGATGATTTTTGAACCGACCGAGACATCGCCGTAAGCGGCGGTTTCAGAGATGGAGGCGCGCATGCCGGAAATGCCCTTTTCATGCATGAGGTCGGCGACAAATTTGAGTTCGTGCAGGCACTCGAAGTAGGCCATGACCGGTGAGTAGCCCGCATCGACAAGCGTGTCGAAGCCGGCTTTGACGAGGGCGGACATGCCGCCGCACAGGACGCACTGCTCGCCGAAGAGGTCGGTCACGGTTTCCTCGCGGAAGCTGGTTTCAAAAATGCCGGCGCGGGCGGAGCCGATGCCGCCCGCCCAGGCGAGGGCGGTTTGTTTGGCCTTGCCGGTTGGATTTTGATCGATGGCGATCAGGGCGGGCACGCCCATGCCAGCGATGAATTGTGAACGGACGGTGTGGCCGGGTCCTTTGGGAGCCACGAGGATGACATCAACGTGTTGGGGTGGCCGCACGGTTTTAAAATGCACGGCAAATCCGTGAGCAAAGAGCAGCGTCTTGCCTTTTTGAAGGTGGGGAGCGATGTCGTTGGCATAGACGGAGGCCATCGCGGTGTCGGGCGTCGCAAGAAAGATGACATCGGCCGATCTCACTGCCGCAGCCGTGTCCATCACTTCAAAACCCAAGTCCTTGGCGGTTTTTCGGGACGGTGACTTCGGATAGAGACCGACAATCACGTGCAGTCCATTGTCCTTGAGGTTGAGTGCTTGGGCGCGGCCTTGTGAGCCAAACCCGATCACCGCCAGAGTTTTCTTTTTCAGCGGCGCGAAGGGGGCCTCTTGGGTGTGGTAAATTTTTACGGCCATCACGGGGGCTTGGTATGAGGGTTGGTTTGGGGCAGGCCCCGACCTTTCGGCCCGCTGCCTCGGGCACACTGCCCCCAGAAATCACCAGGTCAAGACCCATCCCAAGGGACGCGACCCAAAGCGGAAAAGCGACAGTGGATTCCTGCGGATTCCCACCGATTCTCCGACTCTCGCTCGCGGCCGGAAGAGACCTATCGATTGATTTGCAGTCGGTTGCACACTGTCTCTGGTGGTGCAAGTTGTTTCTTGATAGTTTGAGTCTCCAATAATCCAAGTCTCGAGAAGTTTCGAGGGGGCTTCGATGATCCGTTTCGGCCGTGTGGATTCCAAGACTTGCCGGGCACCCGAATCGTTCGCTATGAATCCCCCCGTGCCCCAGAAAAACATCGTTTATTTCGACTTGGAAACCCAGCGCAGCTTTGGCGATGTGGGTGGCTACGCCCATGCCCAAAAAGAAAAAATGGGGGTTTCCGTCGCTGTCACCTACAGCACTGCCCGCGGAACTTATGAGATTTATCCCGAAAGCGAATTGGAAAAACTGGGTGAGGAACTCATCAAAGCCGATCTCGTTGTTGGGTGGAATCATCTCCAGTTCGATTACCCGGTCCTTCAGCCGTATGTGTTTCACACACTCTCTCAGCAGACGATCAATCTCGACATGATGCTCGATCTTGAGTCGCGCATAGGCTTCCGTCTGAAACTCGATTCTGTGGCCGCCGCCTCACTGGGTGCCGGCAAATCCGCCAGTGGATTGGACGCTCTGCGCTGGTGGCAGGAGCACAAAAAATCCGGCGACTTCGCGCCGCTGCGCAAGATTGCGGAATACTGTGCCCACGACGTCAAGGTCACCAAAGGCGTGCATGAATACGCGCTCGAACACGGCCTGCTCAAATATGATGACAAAAGCGGTCGCATTGCGGAAATCGCCGTGAACTGGGAATGATGCCAGATGCCCGAGGACGCTTCGCCAGCCATGATGCCGCAAGCACTCCATACTCTGCCACGGCAGGCGATGGACGGGGAATTCGTGCCGCCGGATTATTTTAGGCGGCTTGAGCGCGGCGAGATTGTCGCTGACGGGCGGTCGCTTGAGGTGGATCTCGGCTGCGGGGACGGTTCGTTTTTGTTAGAAATGGCGCGGCGTTATCCGGAGAGGGAATTTTTGGGAGTGGAGCGTTTGTTAGGGCGGGTGCGCAAGGTATGCAGGAAGCTCACCCAGCAGCACCTGGGCAACGTTCGGGTGTTGCGCTTGGAGAGTCGGTATGTGAGCGAGTGGTTACTGCCGGACGCGTCGGTTTCGCGCCTGCACTTGTTATGTCCGGATCCATGGCCGAAATTGCGTCACCATCGGCGCAGGCTGGTGCAGGAGGAATTTCTAACAGCCGTGATGCGGGTGTTATCTTCGGGGGGGGAGTTTCTTTTCATGACCGACCATGAGGAGTATTTCCGTTGGACGGAGGAAAAGGTGCGGATATTTGGCGGGTTTGAGCGGCGCGAGTGGGAGGATGATTCGTTTTTCTATCCGAAATCCGATTTTCAACAACTCTGGGAGAGTGAAGGCAAACCGATGTGGCGCCTGCGCTGTCGCAAGCCCTAGGGTCCTGATTTCTGTGAGTGCGGTGTGAGGGTCACGGGAGATGCGCTCAGAAACCCGACAATCCGCAATTCCCCGTCTGCGCCGACACGCGCCGACACGCCGCCCGTCACGCCTTGATCGAGCACTTGAATTCCCCGGGATGTCCAATATGCCACTTGGGTGGGTGCTAATTTTTCTTCAGCAGGGAAGGAGGCGTTGGAGGCGATGATGACCTGCGGATGGACGGCGTTGAGAAACGCGTCGCAGAGAGTCAGATCGGTGCGGTGGCGTCCGGAAATGATGACGTCGGCGCTGAGGTCGATGCCTGCATCGAGCAATTTTTTTTCAGTTCCCATACCGGCGTCGCTGGTCAGGAGGAATTTCCAACCACGCCAGTGCAGTTTGAACACGGCGACCCGTTCATCGGCGATGCCATTCACGGCGCGGGGTTCGGGTGCATGCAGGATTTCCAACTTCGCGCCGTCCGGAAACCCGAGCGAGTCGGAGGGCATCGCCTGGCGGATCCTCACTCCGGCATTTGGGCCTTCATGGATCCATGACTGAAACGCCGGACTGTGCGCGAGAGCGACCGGCACCAGCGCCTGTTGAATCGGAAACGCCTCCCAGACCGGGGCACCGCCGCCGAGATGGCCGCCGTCCGGATGGCTCAACACGACCGCGTCCGGCTCAATCCCAAGCTGCCGCAACGACGGCATCACACTGCGCTTGAAACTTTGGCGATCCCCGCAATCGATGAGCACCGCGCCGTCGCTGCCGCCGGTAAAACAGGCAGCACCGGCACCGTGGGGAAGATCATAGACTAACAGCATCGGTGGAACGGGACGGCCGACACGGAAATGCCCGCCTGGAACGGCCGCGAAAAGCCGGGCTGAGGAGACGCTGGCATTGGCGACGAGTCCATTGAGGCGGTTCACCGTGCGGGACAGCGGCGCGATCGGGGAGAGTGCGACGGCTGCCAGTGCGATGCAGAGCAACAGAAAGACCAATGGAACTAACACCAAGTTGGCGAGCAAGGAAATCGGCGTCACCAAGCCAAAGTGAAACGCCGTGAGTGGGGCCGAACCAAGAGCTGCGGCGAGCGAAACGCCTAGTGATTGGGCGAGGTTTCTCCTTTGTTTCAGGCAAAATGCCTGCCATCGGGTCATCAATTGGTTGGGCAGGTAAGGTTCCGGTGCGGCCATTGCCGCGAAGGCTCTGGACGTCAACGCCGACCCCACGGCGATGGCCGCGACCACGCCGTAGGAGAGTTGCACCCCCGCTTGAAATAGCAACTGGCCGTCCCACAGCATGGCACCTAACAAAACCGCGCCGAGCGCATTGAGCAGGTCGGGACGGCGGCGGAAAACAAAAGCCCCGAGAAAGACGGCGGCCATCCAAGCGGAGCGGACGGCAGGGGCGCTGTTGCCGGTGATCCACGAGTAACCGAACATCAGTGGCAGCAGGAAAAGGACCGCCTGCCGTCGCGGCACTCCCGCCCAACTCAATAACAACCAACCGATGCTTCCGACCATCGCCACATGGAGACCGCTCACGGAAAACACATGCAAGGTTCCGCTGTTGCGGAATGCAGCAATCAACGCATCCGCGTCCGGTGGCGGTTCTCCAATCACCACGGCTCGAATCACGTTGGCCTCTTGAGAATCCTGCGGCAACCCGGCCGTGACCCGGTCACGAAACCCGTGACGGATTCGGGCCCCGAGCGCCGCCCAGCGGCCGGTCTCGAGGGTGTCGTCCCACTCGGCATGAAAGACGGCCGCAATGCCTTGCTTCCGAAGCCAGGCGGCTCGATCAAACTCACCGGGATTGCGAGCCTCAGGCAGTGGGCCGAAGTTTCCGTGCGCGGTCACCACCGAGCCGGCCACTGGGGGATCGCCGCGTCCTTGCCATAAGACTGTAGCGCCCATTTTCCCGCCACCCGATAAGCGAGCGGGCGCGGTCCAGTAGGGGCCTTTCTCTTGGGCGTCTTTGAGCACATCGGCTTGCATCCATCCGCCCGGTGCGGCGATCAATTCGCGTTCGGCGGTGGCGCGTGATTGATCGCGCCAAACAAAAGATCCGATAGAAATCCATCCGCAGAGGAGCCAGGCAAGCCCGGGCCGCCAACCGACGAAAACAGTGCCGACTGCGCCGAGCACCGCAGCGGTACACACGCCCCAGGTGAGATGCAGATCCGCCATTGCCACAGAAGCCGCAGCCACCAACGCGGCTGCAAACAATGGATGACCGCCGCAAAAGCACTTGAACCACGGCGGACGTCCGGATTCGATTTTGTGCATGAAGGGGGGCCTTTCTCAATCAAGCGCTCGAGCGTGGCGGTTTTTTCAGGGTGGCGATTTCGTTTTCCTCCAAACTCCAATTACGCAGTTTGTGGCTGGCATTTGCCGAATGCCGCGTTCCCGGAAATTCTTCTATCACCTGATGCATAATGGCCACGGCCGACGCCCGGTTGCCATCGATCTCGTCATATAACTCGGCCAGGCGGAACAATAAATAGGCCGCATCATTGACCTGCCATTCCTGGCTTTCCAGTGCGTGGCGGATCGTCTCGACCGCTGCAGCCGGGTTATTCAAATGGTCTTTGTAAATTTTGGTGATTTCGATCCATGGCAGGCGGTTCAGTGGGTCGGCGGCGGCGGCTTGCCGGAAGGCCGCGATCGCGCCCTCGTAGTCACCTTGTGCCAGCAACGAGCGGGCGTCATGCATGACGTCGACCTCGACCATTTCCGCGCTGTCGTAAATCGCGTGGGTGAGGCGGTGCGCGAAAGAAGGCAGGATTTGGAATACAAAGAAAATGCCGACAAAGCCCGCGCTGAGGAATGCGAGCAGGATGCCGTTGAAGGTTCTTTGTCCGGTGAGTGTTTGGATCTGCCCTTCTAACGCACCCACCTTCCCGTCGGGATCACCCAATTCCTGCAAGGCGGCAACCTCCGCGCTCTTGGTTTTGATGTCCCCGCCGGTTTTTGCAAAGATGACCCAGCTCCCTCCCACGAGCACCACCATCGCCACATAGATCAACCACTTTTTCACTCGGCAAGTCTGGACGCATCGCGGCCTCTCCGAAAGAAAAATATCCGTCTAAATGGATCGGGGTGCGGGTGAGGCTGGAGACCGTTTGACAGGCACTGGTTCCGGTCACCCGCGCGGCGCGATCGATGGAATCACTTTTTTTCCCATCCGTTAGACTGGATGATTTGCACGATTTGGGCGAGTGCCTTAAAATCGTCGGGCAGGAACTTGAACTGCATGAGATATTTCAGGGCATCGCGGATCTGGAGGATGTCGCCTTTTTGGGCTTCCATTTGGCCGGTGGGGATTTTTTGGAGTTTGGTGATCCAAGTGGTGATACCGGTGAGCACTTGGTTGACGGTTGCGGCGTCCTGCTCGTAACAGAGCGCCTCCATGCGGCGCAGCAATTGGGGTTTGCCGTTCAATTTTTCGGCATCGGCGCGAAGGTTCTTCGCGATCTCGAGTTTTTTGGCGGTGGCGGCTTCGGGTGTCATTGCGCCCATGTCCCCGCCGTCGGTCGCGCGCGGTGGCAGTGGGCGGATCCAGATGTTGCGATAGCGCACCGGATTGCCGTGGTCTTGGAGTTTGAGTGGGCCCTTCTCGGCGAGCGGGTGGTCCTTGCTGCGCCCCTTGTGGCCACCGCCGCCTTCTAACGGAGTTGCATCCTGAACGACCACGCCGTTGAGCATCACGGTGAAGCGGCCGCTATCGAGCACTTGGCCGTTCTTGTAAATGGGACGGCGGAAGATGATGTCATAGACCTGCCAGGCACCGGGGGGCTGCAGCGCGTTCGCATGGGGTGGGTTGACCCCATACAGCGAACCGGCAAAGCCGTCGGCGTAGGTCGGGTTGTTGTAATTGTCTAACACCTGGATTTCAGTTTGTCCCATGAGGAAAACGCCGCTGTTGCCGCGCCCCTGACTATCGCCCGCGACTTTTTCTGGAGCGGCCCACTCGACATGCAATTGGCAATCGCCAAACGATTCCTTGGTGCGGATGTAGCCGGATCCTGGCACGCATTGCATGGCGGCATCCTTGACGATCCATTTGGTGGGTTCTGCCGGGGATTTATCCGCTTCCCATTGGCTCAGGGAGGCTGCGGTGCCATCGAACAGCACGACGGCGTCCGAGGGGGGGCGGCCGGGTTGTTCGGGAGTGCTGAAAGTGCCGGGAGTGACCAAGGGCGGTTGGGGGCGATTCATGTCATGGACTGCCCAGGGGTGGGTGCTGTCTGGCGGGTCACCATAGAATGCCGCAAACGCTGGAGCGGCAGCGAAGGCAAGGGCGCAGCACGAGACGACGGAAGCAATAGGTCGGATCAACATGCGATGGATTTACGCTGTGTCGCTGATGCTGGCAAGGTTCATCCTCAAAAACCGTGAGCCAAGACTGGAAAAAGGCGATGGAGAAAAAGCTTCACTCGTGGACGGGTTTGGCCCGCGGGGCCATGGATGGCGAGGAAGAATCCACTGGGGTGGCTTTCGGCACATCGGGCAAGGACGGCAAATTCCCGGCCGGAGCGGCGCGAGGGGCGACTGGCACGGCCCGGGGCGGGGCGGGGGACTCCTCCACGGGTCGTGCGCGTTTGGGTTTCACGAGCACGGCTTTGGGTGGCGGCTCATTTTGGATTTGAGGTTTTGATGCGGGGATTTCCGTGACTTCGACCGCTTTTTTCGGAACGATTTTGAGCGAGTTTTTCGGGGGTGGGGCGAGGCGCATGCGGATTTCCACCCGGCGGTTGGCGGCTTGTTCATCGGCCGTGCCGCGGGTCACCAGCGGTTCGGAGCGCCCGAATCCTCGCGTGCTGATTTTGGAGGCGTCAATTCGAAGCGATTGAATCAGGTAGTGTTTTACGGCCTCGGAGCGGCGGATCGAAAGATCGAGATTGAAGTCATCGCCGCCGACCAAGTCAGTGTGTCCCTCGATCCAACAATAAAGACTCGGATTGCGGTCAATCAGCAGTGCGAGTTTCATCAATCCCACTTTGGCGCTTTCGCGGAGTTCGTCGCTGTTGAATTCAAACAGCAGGTCGCTTGGCAGCAATGTCTTCTTTGCTAACAGAATGTTAGGAGGGAGTCCTAACAGATCGTCCAGTGAGGCCACGCCGTCCAAGGCCCCTTTTGTGACATTGCCGCGCGCTCCTTGTTTGATGAGATTTTTGGTGAATTGCGCGAGATCGTCGTCATTTTGCGGGACGGCACCTGGGTCGACCGTGACTTGGCCGATTTCGGCGGCTTTGAGTGGTTCTGCGCTGCGTCCGAGTTCTGGCAGATTGGGAGTGATTTCGAGAGCGGCGGAGACTTCCATGGCGAGTGCCGCGGGATCTCCTTGCAGGGTCGGGTTTTTCATTTGCAGCGCGTATTCCGCCTGCTCGATTTCCGGTTTGATGTCGATTTCCCGGTTTTTCGGCAAGGCGGCGAGCAGGTCGACTTCATCGAGCAGGGAGGCCGCGTCGGTGGGTGGGGTGATGCGGGTTTCGGGCGATGCGGTGGGATCAGGCTCGATGGGCAGGGCCTCCACTTGGTGGACATGGATGGCGCTGGTGTTGAGTTCGGGGGGAGTTTCGAAGCTCAGGGCGATTTTCATTCGGTCCAAGGCGAAGTAGACGCCGATATGAAGGAGGATGGAGACGAGCATGGCCATGGTGGCCCACCATCCGAGGTGTTCCGGGCCGGGCAACCGATAAGGTACTCCGTCACGCAAGGCTCTCCATGAATCACTGCTGGCCACAGGGAGATCATACCTGAATCAAATGTGCTGGCAATCACGGGAATTGGATGTTATGTTCTGACACGACATTCGAGTTGTCTATTCGGTTCAACCTTCCCCTCATGATGAATCCGCTCCCCTCCTCAGGAAAATCTCCCAAATCCGTCGGCACCCCTGGTGCGAAGGCCGCAGATCCGGTGGTGTCAAAAGTTGCCAAGGCGGTGAAAAAAGCCGCCACCAAGACCCCTGTGGTGCCCGCCAAGAAAGCGGCAGCCAAGCACTCGCCGGATGTGATCGCGCGCGCTGCTTATTTGAATTATCGTCGGCGTGTGGAGCAGGGCTTGCCCGGGGATTCGCGGGGGGATTGGTTGGAGGCGGAGCGTTATGTGAGCGGCAAGAGCGAATCGTAAAATTTTTTATGCCTTCCGGCTTGGAGAACACGGGATGAATGGTCACACTGTGGGTCGTGAACGCTTGCTCGTCTTTAGGTATTGGTTTGGCCGGTTGCGGGACTGTGGGTTCCGGAGTCTGGAACACCCTTGCATGCAATGGTGCGCTCATCACGGAACGCGCCGGCGGTGATTTTCATCTCCACATCTCCAAAATCCTCGTCCGTGACCCGTCGAAATCGCGTGACATCACCGGACAAGTGCCTGATGGCATCTTCACCACCGACTGGCGCGCATTGGTCGCGGATCCGGCCGTCCATATCGTGGTGGAACTCATTGGCGGCACGGGGGACGCCTTTGAAATTGTGGCAGCCGCCCTGAGGGCTGGCAAACCCGTGGTCACCGGCAACAAGGCGCTCTTGGCCGAACGCGGCGTGGAATTGTTTGCTCTGTCGAAAGAAACGCAAACGCCGATTCATTTTGAAGCGGCGGTTGCCGGCGGCATTCCGATCATCCGCATCGTCCAGGATTCATTCATTGGCAATCGCATTCTATCGTTTTACGGCATCATCAACGGCACCTCGAACTACATCCTCGACCGCATGACTGAGGTGAGCCTCAGTTTTGAGGCGGCGCTGGCCGAGGCTCAGGCGCTGGGTTATGCGGAGGCGCATCCGGCGCTCGATGTGAATGGTTGGGATGCTGCCCACAAGGCCATTCTGTTAGCCACTCTGGCGTATGGTTTTCCGATAGATCCCGCGTCCATTCATGTTTCCGGCATCGAGCAAGTCCGACCCGCCGATATCCATTTTGCAAAAACCCTCGGCTATGTCGTCAAATTGCTCGCGGTCATTCGCGAACATCCTGATGGCGCGGTTGAGTTGCGCATTCAGCCGTCGTTTGTTGCGAAATCGAGCATTTTGGCTTCGGTGCACGGGGTCTTCAATGCGATTGCCGTTCAGGGGGATGCGGCGGGCGAGGCGTTGTTTTACGGTCGTGGTGCGGGTCAGAACCCGACGGCTTCTGCGGTCGTCGCCGATTTGGTGGAGGCTGCCCGTTCGCTTGGCCAGTCGTCCGGCCACCGCGGGTTTCTGCCTTATCGGGAAAGCGGTCGGATGCTTCCTGTGGGCGAGACCTCCACGGCGTATTACGTGCGGTTTGACGTGACTGATCGTCCCGGGGTGATTGCGGAGATTGCGGGGATTCTAGCAGACCACCGGATTGGGATATCCGGCACGCATTCGCCGGTGAATCCGACTGATCCCGACGCCGAGTTTGTGGACATGGTTTTTTTGCTCCACACTTGTCCGTTTGGAAAACTCCAAGCCGCCCTTTCGAAAATTGAAACCTTGGATTGCGTCAACAGCTGCCCCGTCGTGTTTCGAATCGAAAGTCTTGGCTGAGGACGCATTCCATGCGCGCGCCTTCGGGTCCACGCGCCGTTTCGCTATCCACACCCGCACATGAAACGTGACTTCAAGTTCCGCTCCAATGGCCCGCCGCCATCGGCCCGCCAAAACCTGTTAGATGCACCCGCGCTGCATGCCGAAGCGCAGCGTGTTGCCAAACAGCGAAAGGACCAAGCGATGTTGTGGAGGGCCTTATGGCTTGGCGGCCTGGTGATCGTTGTGATTTTCGTGGGTTTGGAGGGGTTTCAACCCGCGCCACAGGCAGCGGCACCGCAGCCGATGCCCGTGAAACCCTCATCGATCCGCCCGTCGGCCACTCGCGTGAACCCCCCGGTCGAAGCCGCTGTTGGTTCTCCCAATCAGGCTGCGGCGGAACCCGCTTCCAAGGAACCTGTGCTCCCTCTGCCTTCGCCGAGGGTTCCCGGTGGAGAGGAAATTGCAGGCGACACCCCGACCGAAGCCGAGCGCGTGGCCGCGGAATCCGTGCTGCAATTGACCGGTCTTGACGCGCAACGCGATGCCGCCATCTCGAGGGATCAGGAACTGCTGAAACAGGTCATCCTTGGCAAGGCGTGGGATGCCTATCGAGGTTTGTTAGGAAAATCGGTTCAGGCCGGGTTGGCGCGCTTGGCGCTGGCGCAGGGGCCTAACCGTTTTGATTTGGTGTGGAGTGAGCCGGTTCTCTATCAGGCATTGCTGCGTTGGAAAACGCTCGGGTGTTTTTCTGAATCGGAAATCACCTCGCTGGTGACCGACAGTTATTCGGGTGCCATGCTCACCTGGTTGCTGCACGACAATCCGGCGATGGAGGAACTGCTGCTCACCGTGCATCCCAAGGACGACGGTGCCAAGATCCTCAAGTTCTTCATCGAGACTTGGTCGATCAACGAGCGCACCTATCCAAAATACTTCCCGCTCGCGGTGGCCTGCGCGGTGGTGTTCGATGAACCGATGGCGATTCCAAATCCACTCGGGAAATCCAAGTTTGGGGTAAAAGAATCGTTGGTGGATCCAGTGAGCCGATACCTGTGGTATGTGGAAAAGAACGAAAAGGGAAAATTGGCGGCACCGGTGCATCATTCGTCCGCCCGTGATCTTGTGTGGGTCGTCTGTGCGCCCGTGAGCACTTCCGAACTCGAGTGGTCGCTCGACAAGATGCAGTTGCGCCGGAAAAATTGGGGGCAAGCCTATGGGATGGTCGAGTATCTGATGGAGCGCGCGGTCAATGGGCTTAATCCCTACAAGGAATACTCGTTCTCGGAAATCCTGAAGCGGGGCGGGGTCTGCGGCGATCAATCGTATTTTTGCGTCAACACCGCCCGGGCACAGGGGATTCCCGCCATGACGATCAGCGGCGAAACCCAAAGCGGTGCCCATGCCTGGGCCGGCGTGAAAATCGATGCGGACGAATGGACCACTGGCGTCGGAAGAATCGGTGGTGCCTCGAAAGGCCAAGCCTCAAACCCGCAAACCGGCACCGCAATCAGCGAACAAGAAATCCAGTTGTGGAACGACCGCTTTCACCAGAGCGCGGTCGTCACTCTCGCCGTGTGGCGTCATCTCTGGCTGGCGGATTTTTTCGCGTCCACCAACAACTCTGCCGACCATGCCGTCGCCGTCCGCTTGGCAAACCGCGTCGGTCATTCGTTCACTGAAACCTGGCAGGCCGTGTTTGCGCTGCTCAATCGGCAAACGCAACTCACCGGAGATCCCCCCGTTCCTAACAACCTAGACGAGTGGAAGTCCTTCGCCAGCGACATGCGCCGCGAATTCAAAGACAACCCGCGAATGGCCGAGTTGGCCGCCCGCGCCGAAGTTGAATATATCTTTCCCTATGGTTCGGAGGGGGATGCCAGACGCTCGCTCATGCGCGACCGCCGAAGAATCGAACGCGATTCAGGCGAACAAAAGGACCTCATCGCATCCTCGCTCAAACGCGAGGCCGAAGTCATTCTCAAACAGGGCGGCCCGGATTCCAAACGCGAAATCAGCCGCCTTTATGATCGCGCCCTCCGCGACTATGGCGGCAGCATCACCGGTTTCAAGATGATGGCCGGCGATTACTTTGGCTATGCCGGTGATGACAAGGAACTCGCCCGAAAAGCCGCCCGCGATATCGAGCTTGCCTTCAAGCGCGTGGTGGAAACCGGCACCAAGGATTGGTTTCGCGCCACCACCGAGGCGTCCATCTATCAGATGATTTGCGGGTATTACCGCAGCGCCGGTGATCCCGACCGGGCCACTTTGTTAGAAAAACGCCAGGAGGTGCTGCTTCGCCGCTCCAAGCGCGGTGCCCTGTGACGAGTGCGGGGCTCAGCGCCGCCTCTCCACATGCACCGCCACGCATTCGGTGTCGGGCAGGATGTGTTTTTCCACAGTGACGGAGACGCGTTGCAGCGGGTGGTTTCCTAACAGCATTTCCGCAGTCTCCACGGCCAAAGTTTCGATCAGGCGGCGCGGCCGTGCGGACGCGAGGGCTTGGATTTCAAGAGCCACGGCGTGATAGTCGACAGTGCGCGCGAGGTCGTCCGCGCGGTAGTCGAATCCTTGGCTTGGCACCAGGCGCACGGTCAGCCAGAGGGTTTGCGGGACCGCACGCTCGTCATCGGGAACACCGATGAGGGCGTTCACGCGCAGGCGGCGGATCTCGACGGTGTCAGGGGCTTGCATCGGCATTCGGGGTCGGAGGGTTTGTCTAACAGTTTCTGAAGGGCGTCGAGATTGGCGACAGTGAGATCGGGTTGGGAGGCGGCGAGGATTTCCGGCAGGGTGTAACCGGTGAGCACGGCGATGGATGCGATGCCGCCGTGACGGGCGGTCTCCACATCATGAATCATGTCGCCGACGAAGGCGGTTTCGGCCGGGTCGAGGCGATGGGTTTCAAGGATCGAGTGGATGCGTTCCCGTTTGTCGGCAACGCCCGAGTAGGTCGCCTCAAAAAACCTGCGGAGGTCCAGGTCATCGAGTTGGCGCTCGAAGGCGGTGGTGTCCATCGACGTGAGGACGAAGACCCGGAGTCCCGAGGCGGCGCACCAAGCGAGTTTTTCGCGGGCATGGGGGAGCACGGTGACGGGGGTGAGCGCGGTGTCGAAGGCCGAGCGGAAGCGGGCCTCGAGTTCTTCTAACGGGATGTTAGGGAGGAGGTCATGGTAGAATTCGCGATAAGGCAGGCGGAACTGGTGGCGGAAGCGGACGCGGTCGAAGCGAGGGAGCGCGTAGTGGTCCATGACGGCGTTGGTGGCTTCGATCACGGGGCCGAGATCGTCCACGAGGGTGCCGGACCAATCGAAGATGAGGTTGCGGAACATGCGATTGTTAGCCCAGCGTGAACTTGACGGATTGGATGCGGTCTTGGCCGAGTTGATTTTGGATGCGGGCCAGGAGCAGGGGTTTCATTTGTTCGAGGTGGAAGCGCATGGCCGGTTGGGTGACCCGGAGCACGAGGTGGCCATTTTTCACCGAGACGGGTTCGCTGTGACGGGCGATGAAGTCACCGGCGAGATCCTTCCATGTGGCGCGGACCTGATCCTCGTGGAGGCCGTCCTGCACGCCCGCCGAGCGCAGGATGGCGGCGATGAATAGCCCGGCATTATGGATCCCTGCGTTGAGGTCCAGGGATTCCTCGCAGCCACGCCATTCGCACAGGATTTCCTCGCGGGGTGTGCGGGGGGCGGCCTTTCGGGTCATGACTGGGGGTGGACGGCTTACTCGTCACCATCGTCGCCGATGGCCTCGACAGGGCAGCCCTCGCTGGCCTCGCAGCATTGGGCGAGTTCCTCGTCATTTTCCGGTTGTTTATAAACATACGAGAAGCCTTCGTTTTCGGCGCGGTTGAAATTATTCGGCGCGGTTTCGCGGCAGAGATCGCAATCGATACACTGGCTATCTACATAAAATTTACCGGTGACATTTTCAGAGTTTTTATCTTCGCGGGCAGCCATGGTGTTGGGGATGAATTGTGTTCGGATGAGATACGCGTCGCGGACGATTGATGCAATCGGAAATTTTGGTAACTTGCAGTGTTGGATTGGCGCTGGTCAAATTGCGCGGGATCGCCTATGAAAAAACAACTCGCATCATGACCAGTCAGCCACCCTCATCATCGGACGGCCCCGTCCTGCCACCGCGCATTCGTCCGCTTTTGGCAAGTTTGGCCAAGGAAACGACGGAACAGGATTTGTGGGCTTTCGACGGGGATCCGGATTCTCCGCAGGTGCCTGAGGAAATGCGGGACGAGATGCCCTTGCTTCGGATATACGGCAAGGATTTGCCCGAGCAGCGGCCACGCCAGTCGGAAAGGACTTATGCCACCGAGAGTGCTCGGGCGTTTTCGCAAACGCTCGAAGACGACAAGATCCGCACGAATATCCAGAAATCTTCTGCCGCCGCTCCCGCATCGCCCGCCCCCACCAAGGCATCGGCCCCCGAGAACATTTTCGACGATCTCGAATCCTGGGATGCGGGCCTTGCGCCTCCTCCCTTCGATCCGCCGCTTGCCCCGGACATGGCGATGCCTGCAGAGCTTGCCCCCCCGCAGACGGTTCCGTTAGAAACCGCCCCGGCCATCGTCGTCGAGCCAGACGAGTTTTCACCGGCACCTCCTGCCGGAGGAGGTCCCGTTTCGTTGCGTCCTCGCTTGCGGTTTTCCAAGGTCGAGCGCTTCGGTGTTTTCGCTTTGCTCGTTTGTTTGTTTGTGGCGCTGGCGGCCATTTTTGGGGTGGGTTGGAAGTATTTGCCCACGGCGTCCAATCCTGTGAGTGCCAATGATTTTCCGATCAAGGGCAGTCACGTCACGCTTCGCTCGGCGACCAGTTATTGGCGTGCGCCGATTGCGGGAGGTGCTTCACCGGACACGTTCCGGCGCGGCACGCAATTGCTGCCGGTGCTTGAACTGGATGTAAGCGGCGGGCCTGCGGTCCTCAGGATTTTATTCCGAAATGACGACCGTTCCGTGGTCGGTGACGCGGTGACCCGCACCGTTGCCAATGGCGGGCTCTTGCAAATCCCCGCCACCGCCGGTTTCGATGACCTCGGCATGCACGCCGCCTACCGCACCGGCGAAAGCAAACCATGGACGATCGAGGTGCTCGAAGCCCCCACCGCCACCGCCGCCGGTAAGGAATTCAAACCCATTTTCGAGATGAACATCTCCACTGACCGTCGCTGAAATTTGCCGCCATGATCGATTCAGAATGCACGCCGGTCACGCCAAGGCAAGGTTGGCATGTCATGCATTTGTTCTATCATGTCGATTACGCGCAATGGGCACTGTATGGGGATGATGAAAAACGCCAGGCGAAAACCCGCCTCACAGAATGGGTGCAGGAAATCCGCGCGACGCCGGACACGCACTTGCTCGTTTTTTCGGTGGCGACCTCCAAGGCGGATCTTGGATTCATGCTGCTCACGCCCGATTTGCAGGTTGCGAATTCCTGCGAGAAACAGTTAGGCCTTTCGCTCGGCCCGGAAATCCTCAGCCCGGCCTATTCGTATTTTTCACAGACGGAGGTTTCCGAATATGTCACTACCCGCGACTCACACGCCCGGGAAATCCTGGCTGCCCAGCCCGGCCTCGCCGGTGATTCCGTGGAATTCTCCGCGGCGATGCGCGCGTTCGATGTCCGATGCGAGCACCTGCTGAAACGCTGCCTTTATCCGGTGCTGCCGGATTGGCCCGTGATTTGTTTCTATCCGATGTCGCGGCGTCGCGCCGACCCTCACAATTGGTATGCTCTCCCGTTTGAAGAGCGCCGGAAACTCATGGACGGCCAAGACCGGATCGGCCGCGCCCATGCGGACCGGGTCCTCCACCTCGTCACCGGCTCCACCGGTCTCGACGAATACGAATGGGCGGTCACCCTGCTTGCCAAAGACACTTTTGACATCAAGGCCTTCGTCTCTGAAATGCGTTTTGACGATGCGTCCGCGCGTTACGCCGATTTCGGCGATTGCTTCATCGGCCTGCAGCTACCGCTCGATGTGTTGTTCCGCCGCATCTGCCTTTGAGCATCCGTCTCCCGGTTCTCAATTTCCGCCGCGGCGCACCTTGTGCACGAACGCGTTCATCTCGGACTCCTGCTCCTCGATCCGCTCCACCAGCTTGAGCTGGGTCCGGCAACGATCCAGATTGTGGTCGGGACGGTGCGTCTTGAAATACACATCACCCTCGAGGTGGTCTGTGAGAAACCGAATGCCCACTTCCAGTGCCATGAGTTTTCCCGAATGGGCGAGGTATTCGATTTCGGTGTCGTTGATGAATGAGCCGGCCGCAGCAAGATAGCCCTCAACGAGCGCCTCAAACATCGGCATCTGCATTTCCACTTTGGAAAGATCGGTTTCATCCTCGGCTGCCGGACTCGTGGCGCTCCTCACCAAATCCCCGAAATCATAAAGCGCCAGGCCCGGCATCACCGTGTCCAGATCAATCACACACACGGCCTCATCGGAGGATGCATCGATCATCACGTTGTTGATCTTCGTGTCGTTGTGCGTCACGCGGATCGGAATCTTCCCGGCTTCCACAAGATCTAACAGAATTCCGGTGAGGGCTTCACGGCTGCGGATGAAATCAAATTCCTCGCGCACAGAATCGAGGCGGCCGCGCGGATTGGTGGCGGCGACATCCATGAGGCGGGCGAAGCGTTTCCGGGTATGGTGGAAGTCCGGGATGGTTTCGGTCATCGAGTGGGCTTCGAGGTCGCTGACGAGGGCTTGGAAAGATCCGAAGGCATGGGCCGCCTGATAGGCTTGTCGGGTATTTTCGATGATGTCATAAGTGACGCAGCCCTCGATGTGGTTGTAGCAGCGCCAGATGGATCCCTGCTCGTCTTCCACCCATGAACTGCCGGTGCGGGCGGGGAACAGGCTGAGGGTTTGGCCGCCGAGATCTTTTTTCAAGCGGAGCACGCGCTCATTGATGTGGCGGGTGACGGATTCGACATTGGCCATCACGGCATAGGGGTCCTTGAAGACGTTGCGGTTGATGGCTTGAAAAATGTAGCGTTGCTCGGTGCCGTCGGCTTGCCGGTAGGCGACACGATAGGTCGCATTGATGTGCCCGCTGTGGATTTCCTCGCTGCGAAGGAACTCTCCCTGCACGGCAAACTGGTTGCCAATGGAGAAAATCCATTCCTGTGTGCCGGGATTGTGTGGGGCGGAAGTGATGGAAGAAGTGGTCATGATTCGGAGTCTGGCACGAAAGCTACGCAATCCCTGACCGTGGTGCAATTCCGAAACGCGGTGCTTTGCCGGATTGATCCGCTGGGAATCCCTGTCAAACTGTCCCCGCCCATGGCCCGCCAATACACGCTTCACCGCCCCATTTCCTCGTCCGCCTCCACGATCGATTATGAGGCAGATCTGAACACGGAACAATACCAGGCGGTCTCATCCCCAGCAGGGCGCGCGCTCGTCATCGCCGGTGCCGGGTCCGGAAAAACCCGGACACTCACCTACCGCGTGGCCTGGTTGCTCGACCACCAAGTCGACGCGCGGGAGGTCCTCCTGCTGACGTTCACCAACAAAGCCGCCCGCGAAATGACCGGCCGCGTCCGCGATCTCGTCCCCCATGACACGTCCGCCTTGTGGGCCGGCACCTTCCACTCGGTCGGCAGCCGCATCCTGCGACGCCATGCGGAAGATCTCGGGTTCACCCGTTCCTATTCCATTCTCGACCGGGATGACCAGAAATCCATGTTGAACGCGCTGGTCTCCGCCCGTGACATCGACACCCAACAACGCCGCTTCCCCAAGGCCGACGTGCTCGCGTCACTCTTCAGCCTGATGGAAAATACCGGTGCCTCGTTAGAAAAAATCGTCGCTTCCCGCTACGAGAATTTTGTCTCGTGGATCGAGGAAATTGAACAAGTCCGACTCGCCTATGTCGCCAAAAAACTCGCGACCAACTCGATGGACTTTGACGATTTGCTCGTCATGACCGTGCGCTTGTTTGAGGAGCTGCCGGACGTGCTTGCGATCTATCAGAATCGGTTTCGCCACATCCTGGTCGATGAATACCAGGACACCAACGCCGTGCAGGGTCGCATGATCGACCTCCTCGCCGGTAAAACGAACAGCCTGATGGTGGTGGGTGACGACGCGCAATCGATTTATTCCTGGCGAGGCGCGGACATGGCGCTGATTTTGGGGTTTCCCCGGCGGTATCCCGGAGCGCGGGTTTTCACGATCGACACGAATTATCGCAGTGTGCCGGAGATCCTTGACCTGTCGAACGCGGCGATCCGCGCGAACCGCGGGCGCTTTGAAAAAGACCTGCATGCCTCGCGTGCAACACTCGGCGTCAAACCGGCTCTCATCGCGGTGGAGGATCCCGGCAGCCAGGCCGCCTTTGTCGCCCAGCGCATCCAAGAACTGCACGAGCAGGGCGTCGCACTGGAAGAAATGGCCGTGCTCTATCGGGCGCATTTCCAGAGTTTGGAAATCCAGATGGAGCTGACGGTGCGCGGGATTCCGTTTTCGATCACGAGCGGGCTGAGGTTTTTTGAACAGGCGCACATCAAGGATGTGTCGGCGATCATGAGGTTTGTGGTGAATCGCCGCGACGAGGTGAGCTTCCTCCGCATGACCGGTCTGCTGCCCGGCTGCGGACCCGTCGCCACTACCAAACTTTGGAATCAATGGCTGCAGTCCGGCTGGGCGACCCGCGAGAACCCACCGCCCAAGTGGTCGGATATTTTGATGCATTTCAAAGTGCCGAAAAAGTCGGTGCAGCACTGGCAGCAACTTTGTTTCACGCTGGATGAATTGACTCCTGATGGAGAATTTGCCGCCCCGTCGGCGATGATCTTCAGCATCCTCGAGGGCGTTTATTGCGACTACCTCGAGGCAAGCTTCGATAACGCCGAAAGCCGCCGTGAAGACATCGAACGGCTCTCCGAGTATGGCGCGAATTTCAACGATGTGCTCGTGTTTCTCGAACAGCTCTCGTTGATGAGCAACACCGACGGCCAACCGGGCGGCACACGCGACGAAACGGATGATGCCAAGGTCACCCTCTCGTCCATCCATCAGGCAAAAGGCCTCGAATGGAAGGCCGTCTTCCTGATCTGGCTCGTCCAAGGACAATTCCCTAACGGACGAGTGCTGGAGGCCGATGATCTCTCGCTGCTCGAGGAAGAGCGCCGATTGTTTTATGTCGCTCTGACCCGCGCCAAGGATGAATTGTATCTCACCTATCCGATGACCCATCCCAAATCCTACACCGGCGATGTCATCTGCCACCCGTCCGCTTTTCTCAATGACTTCCCTGCCGACCTCGTCGAAGAGTGGGACGTCGAATGCGCCGATTCATTCAGCGAGGATGAGCCATTCTAACTGATTGTTAGAATGTTGGAAAACAGCCGTGTCCGCCGCCTCCCGTCTGCCGTCATTTGGACTGGGCGAGCATCCGGAGGATCGGGCCCTCGGCACGCAGGCGCAGGGCCTCGTCCATTTCGACGCGCGGTTCGAGGAATTTGAGGCAATCGCGGAGTTTTTCGAGCGTGTTGCGTTTCATGTGCAGGCAATCGGAGCAGGCGCAAAGGTCGGTGGGTCCGGCGATGAGGGTTTTATCCGGGCATTCCTTGCGCAGGCGGTGAAGCATGCCGCTTTCGGTGACGACAATGAGGTGCTGCACCGGGGCGCTGCGGCAGTAGCTGATCATTTTTTCGGTCGAGCACACCTCGTTGGCGAGCAAGCGCACGGCATGAGTGCATTCCGGGTGGGCGACGACCAGGGCGTCGGGATACTCGGTCTTGATGCGCTGGATCGAATCACGGGTGAACGCGGTGTGAACATCACAGTGGCCCTTCCAAAGATCCATTTTCCGACCGCTCTGCTCGATCACCCAAGCCCCGAGATTTTCATCAGGCACAAAAAGGATGGGCCGGTCCGCCGGAGCCTGCCTCACGATGGCCACCGCATTGCCCGAGGTGCAGATCACATCGCTGAGCGCTTTGACGGCACCTGAACAATTGATATAAGCGATGACATAGTAGTTCCGTTCCGAGTGCTCCGTGAGGAAGGCGGCCAGGTCCCCGGCAGGGCAGGCTTCCTCAAGCGTGCATCCGGCATCCTTGTCGGGCAATACCACGATCTTGCCCGGGTTGATGATTTTGGCGGTTTCCGCCATGAAATGCACGCCGCAAAAAGCAATCACATCGGCATCAGTCGCCTTCGCATAATACGCAAGGCCAAGAGAATCCCCGACGAAATCGGCGACGTCCTGGACCTCGCCAGTCTGATAGTTATGGGCGAGGATGACCGCATTCCGCGCCTTTTTGAGGGCGAGGATTTCCTCCTTGAGATCGAGTGAGACGGCCATGGAATCAAGCGGGTGGGGCGGGCGGGTCCGTGAGCATTTCAATGATGCCTATGTGTTTGGCTCCGGATTTGACGACGAGCGAGGAAGTTCTAACAAGACCTTGAAGACGGGCCCGCTTTTCAAGCGTGATGGCACCGGTGCAGGAAATCTGGCCGCGGACATTGCCGTCGATCGTCGCAGTGGTCGCATTCACAGGGTTGAGGAACTCGACGCGCGCGCCCTTCTCGATCCGAAGATGACGGCACTGCACGGTGCCCGTGATTTTTCCATGGTTGCGGATCACCAAATCACCCGAACATTCGACGGCACCGGCCAGTTCACCCAAAACCGTGAGGTGATGACAACGCACGGTGACTCCCGAAATCGATCCGGTTTTCCGAATCACCACATTCCCGCCGGTCTGAATCCGCCGGTTCCATACTTCGCTGATGTCGTAATCTAACAGGCTGATGTAGCCGCCACACTTCGGGCATTGACTCGATTGGGCCTCACCAATGGTGGAGAATGGATGACCACAATTGAAACAATGAACCTCTCGGCGCGGTTTTTCCGGGTAAAGCCAGCGCATCAAAAACGAACGGGGCGCGGGGGCAGAAGGACCAAAACGGCGGGCAATCGCTGGCTTCTGAACTCGCGGCGCTGGCTCAGGATCCGTGTCCTTACGAGGCGGCGCCAAACGCGCCACGGGATGCTTTCTCACCACCCCTTTCCCATCCACTACCTGAAAATTCGCACGGCATGCCCGGCATTGCGTGGACACCACCAGAGCGGGCTCGGCTTGCACTTGCCCGCACTCCGGACACGCCACCTCAATGCAATGGCGCTGGGACTCATCGGCCATGGCGGGGCAAATAAAAGATCAAATCCTGATGCGTCACCTTCAGGATTGGGTGCCGGCGAGTGTCCCTTGACGCGGTATTTCGGCAGCCGCCACCTTCGCGGGGGATTGAACCGGGGCCTGAGCCGCCGCTTGAGACTGCGTTTGGGCCGGCGCTTGAGCCTGTGTGGGAGCCTGCGTTTGAGCCGGGGCCTGAGCGGCAGTGCCGACCGTCGATTTGCCGACAAAGATGGCACCGGCTTCGATGGAAAGGATCTTGGCCTTGATGTCACCCACCACTTCGGCGGTGGACTTGAGTTCAATGCGGTCAGTCGCAGTGAGGTTGCCGTGAACCTTGCCGTATATGATCACCGTGGCGGTCTTCACTTCCGCCCGAATGCGGGCGTTCTCACCCACGATGAGATTGCCATCCGAAAAAATCTCTCCTTCGATTTTCCCATCCACCACCAGATCATTGGTGAACTTGACCGTGCCTTTGATTTCCACATCCGCAGACAAAACATTGCGCGTCGCAACCTGAGCACCCCGCGGGGCAGCGGCCTGCGAACTATACACCGCAGCGACCGGGGTGGCGACGGGTTCCGGCCGACGAATCTCCGCTTGGAGGGGCTGACTGCGCGTGGCTTCACTGTGGCTTTGACCAATAACTTTTTTGAACATGATGAGGAAGGTGCTGAAGGTTGCGATGGGTGAGGTGGTGAAAATGAATCGGAAGCTTTATGGCGCAGGCGTCGGTGCGGGCGCGGTTTTGATCACCGGTGCTCCCGGTGCTCCCGGTGCTCCCGGTGTATTTGTCTTCGGAGCGGGTGGTGGCTCGATTTCAACCGGCGGCTTCGCCTTCAATGAGGCACTCCGCCGCCGGGCGGTCTCGGCAAAACTGCTCTCGGAAAAATCAGTGGTCACACGACGATAGAAAGCCTCGGCCTTGTCGAGATCGCCAGCCAGTTTCGCAATGTCACCCATCGAAATCAGGGCGTAAGGTGCAATGAAACGCGCCTGCGGATCGTCCACCAAGGCTTGAAAAAGACTGGCCGCCTCGGCGGATTTTCCTTGGATCATGAGCTTCGATCCAAGACCCGCCTTGGCCGTTGGCGCAGCCGGATGGTCAGGATTGGCAGTGAGAAAGGCCCGCAAAGTGCCAATGGCAGCGTCTTGCTGGCCATCGACCCATTGCCGGTCTGCCAGCAGAATGGCGGCGCTGGAGGCAGCGGCGGTTCCCGCGTGATCGTTGATTACGGCTTGCAGTTCCGTGAGGGCAACTGCCTTGGTGAGCGCCTCCCCCGCAGTTTCCTGATGGCTCTTTTCAACGCCCCGATAAATCACAAAACCCGCCACAGCAATGGCAAGAACAATGGCCGCAATGATGAGATTTTTCTGGTTGCGATCGAGAAATTGCTCAAAGGCATTGGGTCCTTGGGAAATTTCTGCTAGAGGCACGGGAGATTTTGAAAGATCGGCGGGCATAATGGGGAGTGAGCGAAGGTGCAAAGCCCGATCAAAGCCGCGTCACCGCCAAAATCAATGAGGAAGTCAAAATGCCCGTCGATTTCCATCCTCGAACGCAGCCACCGGCTGTTTTTCATGGCCAGATCCGGGCTGCGTGGCTACCCTTCCCCGGCATGTCAAATCGGCTCTATGTGGTGGCTGGCGAGTTGAGCGGTGACGTTCACGGCGCCGGATTGTTGCACTCGCTCAAAACTTCCCTCCCCACCGTGGAAATCCGCGGGGTCGGCGGTCCCGCCATGCAGCAGGTCGCCGGCTTCGCCGTCTGCGACTGGGTGGAACACTCCGCAGTCATGGGGGTGTGGGAAGTCCTGAAACGATATGGTTGGTTCAAAAAACGCTTCGCCCAACTGCTCGCGGAACTCAAATCCTTCCGGCCCGAGGTGCTCCTGCTGATCGATTACCCCGGATTCAACATCCGCTTCGCCGAGGCCGCCAAACGTGAATGCCCGGAAATCCGAATCGTCTATTATATCAGCCCCCAAGTCTGGGCGTGGAATCACAGGAGGATCCCCAAATTGGTGCGCTTGTTAGATGAAATGCTCTGCCTCTTTCCCTTTGAACAACCGATTTTTCAAAATGCCGGGCTTAAAACCACCTTTGTCGGGCATCCATTGGTCGATGAGTTAGAGACACAACGGATACCGAGCGTCCTCCGCGACGAGCGATTGGTCGGGCTTTTCCCCGGCAGTCGGGAACGGGAAGTCGCACGCTTGTTCCCCATGATGATCGAAACCGCTAAACGACTCCAGTCGTGGAAAGCCGACTTGCGCTTCGAGGTGCCCGCCGCTTCACCCAAACTCGCGGAACAAATCCGCGGACTTCTGATAGACGCTGGCGCGGACCATTGGATCCTCCTCACCACCGGCGCGAGTCACTCGCTCATGCAGCGCGCAGGGTGCGCCGTGATCGCCAGCGGAACCGCCACCCTCGAGGCAGCCTATTATGGACTCCCGTATTGCCTCGTCTATCGGATGGCCCCACTCACCTATCTGTTAGCCAAGGCACTAGTGAAAATCGAACTGGTCGGTCTGGTGAACATTTTAGCCGAAGAACAGGTTGTCGAGGAATTCATCCAAACCAAGGCGGAACCCGTCGCCGTGTCCCGGTCCTTGCAGGAATTCCTCGAATCCCCCGAACGTCGCCAGGCCCTCAAGGCCCGACTCGCCGATACGGTGGCCAAACTTGGCGGCCCTGGCGCGCATGATCGTGCCGCACGCGCGGTGGCGGCGTGGTTGTTAGACCAGGGTCAGGGGAAGTGACCGATGTCCACGGACCCGCTTTGGCGCTGAGAGACAGCACACGGTGCGTGTTGCGTGCTGTCCCGTAGCGCGGGCTTGCGGTCGAGGCATGTTTCGCTAGACTGTTGGAAATGAGCCGAAGATCGAGAAGACGCGGGACCGTCCGCAGACAGGGTTGGCTTGGTAAAATCGCACTGGGATTGGTTTTGGCCGGCGTGCTTGCGGCGGCCATCGTTTATGCCTGCGTGCGCAGCTATCTTTATAGCGATGCATTTCGCAAGTTTTTGTCCGCCAAGGCGAGCGCTGTGGCACAGGTGAACGGAGAGTTCACGCCGTTCCGGTGGGACGGCTTGGCTGTCGATACCGATGCGTTCGAGGCCTCCGGCAACGGCATTATCAAAACATTGCGCGTGGACGGCTTGCACACCGAAGTCGGAGTCGGCGGCCTGCGCCGCGGAGTTTGGGAAATCCGCGAATCAAGAGTGCAGCGCCTCGAACTGGCATTGGATGTCAGAAATCGCGCGGCGACGGCCGCGATTCCGTTAGATACACCGCCGCCCCCACCGCCCCAGCCGCGCCAGCCGACTTGGTTGCCAAGCGATGTCGCACTGCAAGGCCTGGATCTCCGTGAAGTCGTCGTCAAAGCACTGCTCGATTCAGGATCTGTATCCATCAGTGGTATGAAAGTCCGCGTCGAGCCGTCCGGAAAAAAATCCGCCTATCGGGCAGAAGTCGTCGACGGTATCATCCGCCTGCCCTTCGAGTGGATGCCGGAGTTCAGGATCAAACGGGCGAGCCTGCGCTGTCAGAATAACCAGATTTGCGTCAACAAGGCGACCGCCGCTGTCTGGAATGATGGGTGCTTGGAGACTTCCGGCGAATGGGACCTTGACGCCGGCCGCTACGCGTTTGAGGCGATGATTTCTGGCGTGAAATGCTCGGATCTTCTGAACGAGGATTGGTCGAAGCGCTTCATCGGCGATGTCCAATCGCATTTCTCTTTGGACAATGCGGATGGCGAGCCCGTCGCGAGCGGCCGCATGGATGTGCGCGACGGTACGCTGACCGCCTTGCCGATGTTAGATTCATTGGCGGCCTACGCAGATACCCGTCGTTTTCGCGTGCTCTCACTCAGCGAAGCGCATGCGGATTGGAAATGCAAAAAGGGGGAATTGGGTTTCACTCATTTGGTTCTTGCCAGTGAAGGGTTGGTGCGACTGGAGGGCGATCTTTTCATTCGCGACCGACAGCTTGACGGCACTTTCCGTCTCGGCCTTGCTCCGGGAACGCTCTCGAGAATTCCAGGTGCTGAGACGAACGTGTTTTCTCCGGGCGCGCTCGGCCTCGTTTGGGCACCCTTGCGCATCACCGGATCACTCGACGATCCCAAAGAAGACCTCACGGATCGCCTGGTCATGGCGGCCGGACTTCGCATGTTCGATGTCATCCCCGAAACCGGCGAAAAGGTCATCAAATTTTCGCGTTCCTTGCTCGGCGATTCCCCGTCCTCCGCAGTCGACAAGGGGGTGAAAATCATCGAGGAAGGCGGCAAGGTCTTGCAGCAGGCCACCGGATTGTTTGACGGCATGCTCGGCGGTGCCAATCCCGAAAACCCCCGAAAAGCCACCGATCCCCCGCCCCAAGCTCCCGTGCCCGATCCCCCGTCGACCCAAGCTCCCGTGCCCGATCCCCCGTCGACCCAAGCGCCCGCCGCCTTCCGCCCCCCACAGCCTCCTGCCGCGCCTCCCACCCGCGCGCCGGTGAAGTGACCCTTTTTTCTCCTCCTTCTCTTCTTCTTTTCTTTTGAAATCCCACGCGAGACCCCGCTCCATTAGCGAGACCCCGCTCCATTAGCGAGACCCCGCTCCATTAGCGAGACCCCGCTCCATTAGCGAGACCCCGCTCCATTAGCGAGACCCCGCTCCATTAGCGCGCAAGTTTTTTTCGATAAAAGGAGTCTCCTTCTGTCGAGATCTATCCTTCTGTCGCTTCTGTCGAGATCTACCGCTCGCCGGCAGATTTTCCTCAGAAACTCCAGCGAGGTCGGGCCCTATCAAGGCGCAACTCATTTTTTCAATAGAAGGAGTCTCCTTCTATTGTCCTTCTATTGGGCTCCCGGGCTCCCACGGGAGACCCCGCGCCATGAAGGTGCAACTTGAGCGCGCAAGTTTTTTTCAATAGAAGGAGTCTCCTTCTATTGGGCTTTCTATTGGGCTCCCGGGCTTGGCCGGGCTTGCCGACGGAATTTGGCTCGCAGAATTTCCTTTCGGTCGTTGAGGGAATGTGGCATCATCTTCGGTTGATAGGCCATTGGCAGGTTTTTCAATCTGGGAATCATCACTGAAAATCACTTGGAAACAGGGCGTTTCCCGAGCGTCCATCGTCCATTATCGAACCGACGTATGAAGTGCCCCTGTGACGACAAGGTCTTTTTCAAGTTTGGCGTTTCGTTGATTGAAACGGTGATCGCCTTGGGAGTGCTTGCTGTGGCGGTTCCTATGGTTTTTGCCGCATTGGGGGAGGCTTCCCGGTGCGGGCTCACCGCGCAGGCGGAAACTCGAAGTGCATGGATGATCCCCGCCTGTCTCGAGGAAATCCGTGCTTCACGCAATGCAAGCCCGCGCTATTTCGCATCGACTTCCGCCGGTCAGATCTTTCCTCCCCCGGGGGACTTGTGGGCCTTGGCGTTTTCTCCAGAGGGTGAACCCGTCGGCAAAATATCGCAGGCGCTTTACGACGGTGGGCTGCGTCTGCTCGATGGTAAAAAGGTGCTTTATATCCTCTCGATGGCAGCCTCAAAAGACACGGGGAATGCGTTGGGCGCGCCATCGGTCACCCCGCTGCTGGCGGTGCGGATTTCATTGGAATATCCTGCGGGTTCGCCTGCTTCAAAACGCCGGTCACTGCAATTTCACACGCGCATGCCATGATTTCGCAATCCCAATCTCATTTGCCTCGCGGGTTTTCCTTGGTTGAGCTGATGGCTTCGATGGCCATTGGATTGATAGTCCTGCTCTCCGCTGCCGTTGTGTTAGAAAGTTCCGGTGAGAGTTATGCGCATATCCGCGGCGACGTGGAAACCGAGCGCGAAGCCCGATTTTTCATGACTCAGCTCACGTCGGATCTTTCCACCGCGACATTCCACAGGGATGGCGTTTTGGAAAAATCCTCCGCGATCTGGCCGGTCGATCGGTTGGGGTTTCTTTGTTTGTTTTCGAACCAAGCGCAGTCGCCGGACGGCCGGGTCGGCGATCTCTGCGCCGTGCATTACTATATCAAGGATCTTTCTATCGGCGGGAAATCCGTCCGTTGCCTGATGCGCGGATTCCGGGAAAGCCGCGTCGCTTTTCGGGCCTTGGCCGATCGCGAGGTGTCCGCGCTTTTTGAGCAGCAGTCCGACATTGACGAGCCGATTGTCTTTGGCGTGGTAGCGTTCGAGGCGCGGCCCAAGTCTCGTGCGGAGTCGGGACTGTGGGAGGATTGGGTCAAAAATGATGAATGCGGCCCAGAGGCAATTGAAGTGAGTCTTATTCTCGTTCGTCGCGACCTTGTCTCGAAACTCAAACTGCCGAGTGATTGGGATGGTGCGGGAGCGATTGCGAAAGTGTTAGGGAGCCCGGGCGATATCTCGAGCAATGCGAATCTAGGGCGCTACGCAACCATGATGCGTTTTGGAAGTGATGAAAACCCGTGAATTGCCGTTCTATCATGGTGTGTCGCTGGGGTTCACCTTGCCGGCCATTCTTGTTGTTACCGGTGGCATGTTCATTCTCGCCATCGGCGTTCTGTTAGTATCAATCATTGAGCGCCGTTCCGCCCGTGCCACTGCGGATTTTCAGCGTGCCGGTCTCGCTGCCAGTGCCGGATTGGAGGAGGTGAGAGGGATGTTCAATCGGGAGGCGGCCAATGATGATTTCATGATTCTGCAATCCTTCAGGGCGAATCAGATTGCGACCGGGCGAGAACCGGCGCCGCAGTTATTTCTTGCGCGTGGAAAGGTGGCGGGCTCCGGGTATGTGTATCGCTACATTCCTCTTTTCAGCACGAGCTGTCAGCCGCTGGAAACCTCGCGGCTCGCCTCGCCGGAAGTCGAGCCTCTTGTTGGCGGTCAACCGCATGAACAGATCGAATTTTTCACAATGCCCTATCAGGATAAGGTGAGAGCAGCCTGGAGGTTGATTTATGACGAGCGCGGTTGGGTCGTCGCCCGTTATGCCTATTATGTGGAGGATTTGCAGGGAAGGCTCGATCCGAGGTGTGTGGGCAACGTTGATGGGCCTGCTTCCACTCATGTCCGCGCGGTTTATCCGTTTCCAGCGCCGGGCCTTGATCCTTGCCCGGGTTCGGATTTTCATGCACCGCTCGACCAAGTGGCGCTTTTTGCCATTGAATCCACCACCTGTTCTAACAACCAAGGATCACTTGGTAAAACCCTTGTTGAAAACCGGCGACTTCTTGTGTCGCCGGGTTCCACTCTCGCTGCGGCCGGCATCGATCCGCCGTTGGTTCGTGATCCGACCGGTCGGCTCATGGATTTGAGGGCGCGTGCGGCTGAGGAGAATCTCTGCGCGAACCTGCGGCCCTATTTTGAGCGGCCGATGATTCCCTATGTTCCCGGAATTCACCCGAACGTTGCAGGGTCCCCGCGCATCAATCTGAATGCCCTGCTCGAAAAATCCCCTGATTTGGCGGTCAATGAAATGGCCGCCTTCATCCGGAGTGCCCTGCCGGATTTTGACCACCGTGCGGGCGGTTTCCCAGATGACTATGTGAAAACACTGGCGGCCAATGCGATCGACTATGCCGACTCCGATTCCAACGCGACGGTAATGCCCAATGCCTACCGCGGGCTGGATGCCTATCCATTGATGAGTGAAATCGCGCTGCAGGTGAACTACATCGGCATCGCCAATCAAAATGATCGTAAAATCATGAGGTTCCGTTTCAAGCTTTTCGCTGAGTTGTTGAATCCGACGAGCCAGCCGGTTTCGGGTGAAGCCCGGCTCAGTTATGAAGTGTCGCTTCCCATGGATGGCATTGGGACCGCCGTGGGAGGTGAGTCGTTTGATTCCCCGTCCATGCTTTCGGACCCGAAGGTATCGACGCATGATCTCACGCGGATGGGCGGTCGCTACTGGAGTCCGTCCATTCATGTTTCGCTCGAGCCAAATCAATACCTGTGTTATCTTTTTGCGGACGTAGAGTATCGTATTGATGTGGGTGCGTCATCTGACAGTATTCTGGACGCCACGCCTTTCAGTCTGAATGAAACCAAGGGTGCTTCAGGTGTGTCATTGATGTGGGGGAATCAAGTGGTGGAGAGGGCTGAAAGCATTCTGAGACAGGCGGGTTTGATTTATTCGAGCAAGAATGGAGTGATTACAGGCGGGTTCAATGTGGGAACTCCTGAAACGCTCACCAAGGCAGCGTTACCGGGTTATGTGTATGATGATTATCCTTCGATGTATTATAACATGGGCGATCCACGCATCACTCATTACTTGAGAAGTGCGCAGCTGGATGAAAATGCATATCCGGAAAATTCGAGTCCTAACAGAAGAAATATCCGACTCGATATCTATCAAAATGATATCTCGACCAAGCCCAAGGTTTATGCACGCGTGCTCCCCTCCGAGTGGCCGGATGGTGGACACAATTCCGCAGTCGGCACCTGGTCTCCAGGAACCCGTGACACCGTGGAAATGACAGACCCGAAATTCAATTTTGCGTATGATCCGGAGATGCGGATGTCAGCACCGCAAGTGATTTCCAATCGAGGTCGATTCTTCAGTGTGACGGAGCTTGGGCGGGTGTTCGATCCTCTGATGCACGAGCCCGCCTTTCCCGATCCAGAGGAAACCGAGACTTTTCTCAGCAAAGGGAAAATGCCCGCATCACACACGCGCTGGCCGGATGTGGACTACCCGTGTTCCAGTCGGTTCTACGGTGGCGGGAATTCCTTGCGCATTGGCCGTCCGGAGCATCCCGCGTTTCAACCGTCGCGCGCACCTGGCTTGCTTGCCACTCATTTGCTCGATCTTTTTCACGCTGGCCTGTCGCGTTCCGACGATCCGGCCGAGCGCTCGGGTCCGTTGATCCGGATTGAAGGACAGGTGAATCTCAACACCGCTACCAGGGATTCGCTGCGCGCCATGGCGGCCGGCGATCTCACGATGGATCCGTTGCTCGCCCGGCGAACGAGTGATGATCACGATGGCACGCAGATGCCTCCCACTCTTCCGCTGTCTCTCTCGGCCCCTACGTCGTTCCAGGAAGCCGACCGCATCGCGGATGCTGTCATTCGCGGTCGTCCGTATCACAGCACTGCGGCGCTTGCGTTCGCCCGCGATTCTAACGGAGATGAGGTTTTTGGGAATCCTGCTGCCTATTCGGAAAACACGCAGATTGAATGGTCTGACGCCGCCGCAGAGGAAGTTTTTGCCCGTATGTATGAGGGCTCCACTGTGCGCTCGAGAAATTTCCGGGTGTGGATTGTGGCGCAGGCGCTCGGGGTGTCGGCCGCACCGGGGGGTGTTCCCGTGGTGATTGCCGAGGTGAGGAAAGCGCACACGCTTTTTGTGGATCCCGGCGAGCGGGCGGCCGATGGATCGATGCTTCATGAAACGCTCCAAACGACGATCACATTCTCCAATGATTTTTAAGCGCTCGATACTTACTGTCCTTGTGGGCATTTTGATCGCCTGCGTGATGCATGGGCGGGTGTTGCATGCTCAGGATGCGCGCGGTCCATTTGGGTTTGTGCGCATGCTCAATGCTGTGAGCATGGGCGTCGGGAAACTCGAGTTCATGATTGACGCGAAAGCCGTCCGCCCGGATGGCTATCAGTTAGGAAATGTCACGGGTGGCATCGCGTTGAAACCCGGCATCTGCAAGATCCTGTTTCGTCGGGAGGGAATTCGGGAGGGTGAAACTCAAGTGAAGGTGGTTGCGAACGACACCACCATCCTCATTCCCTTCGCCGAACAAGTTCCGGCGACTGAAAACCAACCCGCCCGCTGGGAGATCCGGATTCTCAGACTCAAGCAACACGAGGCCGATGACCAGCGCACCGCGTCGTTTGTCTCCGTTTCATGTCAACCTGAATTGAGAGTGGAAATCCGCCAAAGTGATGGTGGATGGCACCCCGTTTTCGTCAAGCGCCTTGGCATTGCGCGGGCCGCGATCCAGCAGGCGCGCGGTTATCTTTCCGTCCGCTGTGGCGAACGGCCCTTGTCCGCCATTTCGGTCGGTGCCTCTGGCAACTTTGTCTCGGTCGTTTATGATGATGAGAACGGTTTGCTCCAATCGAAAACCTTTCAGGATTACAAATACCTCAGCCCCGATTGATCCAAAACTTCGATGAGGCAACGGGAAATGGGCGTGCTTGGACCGATCACGCGGATGAATGCGGATGAATGCTTGAATCACCGGCTCAGATACCCCAAATCAGCACCGTGCATCAGGCATTCATTCCCGGTGCGGGGCTCGGCACCCGCTTGCGTCCGCTGACCGATCATCTGCCGAAGCCGCTGGTGCCCTTGTTTCACCGGTCGCTTGCCGATTGGGCGATGGATTCCTGCGCGCGGATCGGCGTCCGGCGCTTCGCCATCAACACCCACTATCTGGCAGATGCCTGGGCGGATTTTGGCATAAGCCCACCCGCCGATCTTCCATCGAGTGCCGGTGCCAACGGCCAGCCTGTCACCTTCCGCCTCTGGCAGGGTCATGAGGTCGCCTTGTTTCACGAGCCTGTCCTGTTAGAAACAGGCGGGGGCTTGAAAAATCTCGTCGGATGGATCGGCGATTCGCCGGTGCTTGTCCATAATGCCGATATTTTTTCCACCTTGCCGTTAGAAAAACTTGCAGCGGCTCATGAGGCGTCCGGGCTGCCCGTGACGCTTGCGCTTCGTTCGTTGGGCAAGGCGAAACACATCGCGATCGACGCCTCGCGCACCCGCGTCATCGACATTCGAAGCCGTCTCGGGCGGGCGGAAGGCACCCACGTGTTTGCCGGCATTTACTGTGTGAATCCGGGCTTCCTCGACCTGCTTCCCGCAGGCGAAAAAGTCTCGGTGATCCCGGCATTCCTCACACTCGCGGAGCAACACCTCCTCGGCGCAGTCGTGCTCGATGAGGGCGAATGGTTCGATCTGGGAGATCGGGAATCCTATCTGTTAGCCCACCGCGAACTCCACCTCGGCCCGGCGATTCACCCGCAGGCCAAGATTGCCGCCGGCGCGCGGGTGGCAGACTCGGTGGTCGGGCCCGGGGCCGAGGTCGCGTCCGGGGCCGTGGTGCGTGACTCGATCGTTTGGGCCGGAAACCGGATTGCTGGTGATGCCGTGCTCGACGCTTGCATTGTGTGCTCGGGACGCGCGGTGAGCGGTTGCCACCGCGACGAGGACCTGTGAGGCCGCCGCGGTCCGCCGCCTTTCTCTCGCTGTTAGGGATTCGCGAATCCCTCGACCTTGAGCCATGAGGCGCAGTCACGCGTCCAGTCCATCAGTTTGGTTGCGTCGTAATCACGGCTGCCCAAGCCGAGCCCGTGCGTGCCTTTTTCATAGATGTGCAAATCGAACCGCACGCCGGCACGGCGCAGCGCGAGGGCGAATTCCAGGGTGTTTTCCACTTTCACAGCCGAGTCCTCCCAGGTATGCCAGAGAAAGCACGGGGGCGTCTGTGGAGTGACTTGAAGTTCGTTAGAAAGCAACTTCACCAGTTCGGCGGAAGGGTCTTTTCCTAACAGGTTTGTCTTCGATCCCTGATGGGTGTTAGGGCCCATGGAGATGACCGCGTAGCACAGGATCCCCAGATCCGGACGGGAACTCTCTCGCTCGATCGGGTCGGTGGCACTGGCATCGCCCGCATCAAAATGGGTGAGCAAGGTGGAGGCGAGGTGGCCGCCTGCGGATGAGCCCATGATGCCGATGCGTTTGGGGTCGATCTTCCAATCGGCGGCGCGGGCGCGCACCAAGCGCAGGGCGCGGGCGGTATCACCGAGCATCACCGGGTGGCGGTAACCCGCGCTGCCAAGGCGATACTTCAGCACGAAGCCGGCGATGCCGTGCTCGTTGAGCCAGAGCGCGTAATTTTTCCCCTCATGTGGGGCGAGTCCGCCGTAGCCGCCGCCGGGGCAGATCACGACGGCCGCTCCAGTGGCTCTATCAGGTTTTGCCGGATAGGGGGTGAGGGTGGGGATGTCCTTGTCCGCGGTGCCCAGTGCGCCGGGTGCTCCTGCGGGCCATAATGGCAGCGCTTGCTGGGCCAACACTTGAAATAGGGGAAACAGGGTCATCGTCAGTCCAATCAGGATTTTCATGCAGCGCAAATTCAATTCCATCTGCACGCGTTGTAAAGGATTCATCGGTTGGGTGCTGACTTTTGCGCTTGCGGTCCGGTCTTAGGGACGGTGGACTCATGTAGATGGCAAGTGTGCGGAAAATCGGGCGAAAAGGTTTCACGGCGTGGCTGCTGGTGTGCGTGCTGGCATGCAGTGGGCCGGTGGTGGCACAGGAAATCCGGTTGAATCTAGCGGACGGTTTTGATTTCCCAGTGGGGAAGCCGAATGGCGAGGGTTACTACAAATCCCGTGGGTTGCGCTTGCGGCCGCCGCCGCATTTTGGTGAGGATTGGAATGGCCGTGCCGGGGGTGACAGCGATCTCAGGGATCCGGTTTATGCAGTGGCCGAAGGCATTGTCACCTACGCCTACAACGTCGGCGGTGGCTGGGGTAACGTCGTCCTCACCCGTCATGCCTTTCGCGATCCGTCGTCGGGACAGGTGAAATTTATCGACACTCTCAGCGGTCACCTCGATAAAATTTTGGTAAAGACCGGGCAAGTCGTCAAACGTGGCCAGCAGCTTGGCACGTTGGGCAACAACTTTGGCATGTATCCGGCGCACCTGCATTTTGAGATGCGGCATGACATATCGATTGGCATGCTGCGCAACAACACGCCTTCTGACATGACGCACTGGGCGGATCCCTCCGAGTTCATCAATCAACACCGGCGCCTCAATCGCAATGGACACCCGGTGCCCGTCCCAACCGGCACCTATCCGGAATACAAGGGTTTCAAAGGACTCTGAAGCGGGAGGCTTCACTTGCCCGCACCGAAAGTCAGATCAATGCCACGGCGGCTCCAGGCCTTGACGATTGCCTTGCTGAGCTGATCAAAGGTGCGCCCGTCTAACAATATCGAGAGCGCGGTCTCGCCGGATTTGCCATCGCGAAGCACCTTGAGAAAATTTTTGATGCGTTTGGCGTCCTCATCGCCGTCCATTTGCATGAAATAATAGGTGATGAGCAGGCTGCCGCCGTAATTCAACTGCGGTTCTTCGAGAAAATGCGGATAGTCCTGAAGCAGGAACGTTTTCAAGTCGGGCAGTTGGATATTCTTCCCCAAGGCTCTGCCGCCCTTGTTTTTCGATCCATATCCCGTGGTGTAGGCGACGATGTCGTTGTAGTTGTTGCGCACACTGAAGGTGCCGGAGCGATAGGGAGTCACCGCGATGTATTCGGCGATGCCTTCGGTGAACCAACCCATTGCTCCGGGCGCGAAGTAGGGGTTCGGTGTGAGTTGATGGGTGAGTTCGTGTGGCAGGGTTTTGCTGCTTTTTTCGCGGTCAAGGATGTAGCCGGTGCCGAGTGGCCGCACACCCAGACTGGAGAGCGGCACCATCACGAGGGACTTGCCGCCGATAAACACGCCGGCGCTTTGCGACGGGCCACCGGCCTTGACGTAGTCTTCGAATTTTTCAAACAGGAGAATCTGGAGTTTGCCGTCGGTCTTGTTTCCTCCATCGAGTCCGAGCGGCAAGGTGCGACAAAACAAATGAGTGGCCTCAAACATGACGGCGAATCCTTTGACGACGGTTTTTGATAGACGGACGTCGCACGTGTAGCGGTAGTTGGCACTCTCATAGACAAAGCGTTTTTTGTCCGCGTTTTCCTCAGCGGTCGTGATTTCAGGATCATCACTGAACTTGATCCGGTCCGGCCACGCCGCGTCAAAATTCGCCCCGGTCGTCTCGGCTACCCCGGCCGCCGCCGGTTTCGCTCCGCCGTTTTGGCTGCGGGCATAGGTGGCGTCTTCGGCGCAAAGCAGGGTGAGTGCCAATGAAATGGTGCGCCCATCCTTGAGCTCGAGCCGCACCGAGTCCCCTTCCAAAGCGAGCATCCGCGCTTCAATTTTCCGGTTCTGGAGGTCGGTCCACGGGCGCATTTCCGCGGCATTGACGCTGCCTGCGAGACACATGGCCCACAGACTGCAACGCAAGGCCCGAATCATCATGACAGGTTCAATCATGCCTGACCTTTTCGTCCGCCGTTGCCCGAGTCAAGCGCAACGATTTTTTCATGCGGCGGGTGATCTCTCACCGAAAAAATGCCGGATGACTTCCGCCAATTCTGTATAAAGGATTGGAAAATCCATTGCCCACGACATGATGATGCCCGCCTATCATGCATTCACCACGCATCCATCGTCATGAATGAATTGCTCGCATCGACCCGGCGTTTGGCGGCGGTCTTGAAGCCGCTGGAATTCGCGGCACCGGTCGCTTGCGTCTATCGGCCGCTCGATTATGCGTGGCAAGCCCATCGAAAGTATCTGGAACTTTTCGGCCAGGGTCGCAAACGCGTGTTGTTTCTCGGCATGAACCCCGGCCCCTTTGGCATGGCGCAAACCGGGGTCCCCTTTGGCGAAGTCGCCGCCGTGCGCGATTGGATGGGCATCTCCGAACCGATCGATCCGCCGACACCCGAGCATCCGAAGCGCCCGGTCATGGGATTCGCTTGCCCGCGCTCCGAAGTCAGCGGCCGCCGTCTCTGGGGACTCTTCGCCGATCGCTTCACCACGGCCCATGCCTTTTTTCAAAACCACTTCGTCCTCAATTACTGCCCGCTCGTCTGGATGAACGCGCAGGGCGCCAATCTAACACCCGACAAACTCCCCTCCGCCGAAATGGCCCCCGTCGAGCAGGCCTGCCTCAATCACCTCGTCGAAGTGATCGGCCTGATGCGTCCGTCATTTCTGATAGGCGTCGGGGCCTATGCCGAGGACCGCCTGCGCCGCGCCGTTTGCGCCAGCACCAGCACCGCACACGTCGGCCGCATCCTCCATCCCTCGCCGGCCTCACCCGCCGCCAACCGCAACTGGGCGGAAACCGCAAGCCGCCAACTCGTGGAACTCGGCGTCTGGTAGAACAACGAGCCTCCCAGAAAAGGCAGCACGCCCGCTTTCCGCTTTCCGCTGAAATCAGCGCTTCAGAGCTGAGAACCGTCACGCCTGCGAGTTTGCTCTAATCTAACAGCCGATGCTTGTCTGACAATTCCCGGGCATGCGAGATCAGTTCAGGGGTGGAGCGGCAGCCGAGTTTTTCCATCAGGCGGGCTTTGTAGGTGCCGATGGTTTTGTGGCTGACGCCAAGGTTATCGGCGATGGTCTTATTGCTCAGGCTGCGGCCGAGCATGGCATACACTTGTAACTCCCGGGTGCTGAGTTGTTCCACGGGCGAAAGGGACGAACCGTGGCTCGACGCGTTTTCCAACATCAATGAGGTCATGGCCTCACTCAGCACGAGCTTACCTGATAGAACCTTGCGGATGGCCAACAGCACGGCCTTAATCGGCGTATCTTTCATCAGATAGCCACGCGCGCCGGCTTTCAGCACGCGCTGCGCATAGACTTGCTCGTCACACACCGAGAGCACCAGCACGGGGCACAGTTGCCCACTCGAATGAAGTTGTTCTAACAATGACCAGCCACTGCCGTCCTTGAGGTTCAAATCAAGCACGATGAGATCGGGCTCGGCGGCGTTCATTTTCTCCAACGCCTCGCGCCAGCCTTCAGCCTCGCCGCAGACCTTCAAATCGGACGTCGCGCCGATGGCTTGGCACAAGCCGTTGCGGACCAGCGGATGGTCATCGACAACCAAAATTCGTTTGCGTGCTTTCATAATAGTCCTTCGGCGGTTAGAGGAATGATTAATTCTAAAACAGTTTGGTCGCGTCCGTTGTTGCGCAACTCCAGCACGCCTCCCAACAGGTTGGCACGCACGCGCATTTGGCGCAAGCCCAGGCCGTCGCGGCGGAGCGCCGCATCTGCCAACGGCGTGCCATCGTTGGTCACCGACACTGCGAGACGCTGGGGCTCGCGAACAATGTCGATCCAGATATGTGCGGCCTTGGCGTGTTTGACGGCATTGGCGAGGGCCTCGCGGATGATCCGATAGAGGTGGACGATTTGTTCGGTTGTTAGAAAATCCAAATCCTCGCTGATATTGGTTTCCGCTTCGATGTGAAACATCTCGTTGGTGCGGCGGGCGAGCGTTTCGAGCGCCTCGGTCAGCGTTTGCACCTCGAGTTCGTGGAGGGTGAGGGAATGCGCGTAGCTGCGCGCCACGCCGGCCAACTGCGCCGCGCGCTCACGAATCTGGCTGAGGTCCTCGCGGTGAGACGGGCCAGTCCCTTCATGGCGCTGCAAGACTATTTCCGCCAAGCGCGACAGTCCGATGAGATCCTGGCAGAGGCTGTCGTGAATATCCTGCCCGATGCGTCCGGCTTCGCTTTCTGCAGCCGTGAGGGCCTCGTGGGTGGCCCGCCGCAGTTCCTTCTCGCGGCTGTCCAACAAGGCGGCCAATTGCGCGTTGCTGGCATGCAATTCCGCTTGGGTTGCCTTCAAGTGGGTGATGTCATGAGCCACGCCCACGTAGCCGACGATCTCGCCATCGCGCTGCCTGACCGGGATGATGCTGGAGGTGTGCCAGAACTGGCGACCATCGGCGTGGAGCACCCGGTATTCAATGCCGCTTTCCGGTTCGCCCGTGCACACGATGCGCCCCAGAAATGCATAACAGGCGGCGTGGTCGTCAGGATGCACAAAGTCGCTGAAGCTGTGCCCCACCACCTCCGTTGCGGTATGCCCTAACTCTCGCGGCCAATTGGGCGAAACATAGGTCATCGTCCCGTTCGGCTGAATGGTATAGATGATCGCCCCGGCGTAGTTGATGAGCAGTTCGTTGCGCTCTTCGGCGTTGAGGGCAATGGAAAAAAGTTGCACGCCAGGAACCTTGGCAGCCACCCGCCATTACGCAAGGACGGCGAGTTCGGCGGCGAGGGCAGGCAGGCTCATCGCCTCCGTGTTGGCGGCCATGGGAAAGCACTCGGTGCCACCATGAACGTAAAATGACCGGCTCGGGGCGATATCGACCAGGGCATGATGGTTGCCTTTCTGGAGACCGGGAAACGTGCTCCGCTTGATCTCGATGGCCCACACGCCATGTCGGGCTCCAAGCTCAAGCACCAGATCGATCTCCGCTCCGGCCGCCGTGCGATAGAAACCCGCCTTGGTGCCTGGCGGGCAAACGGCAAGCAGGTTTTCAATCACAAAACCCTCCCAACTCGCGCCGATGACCGGGTGCCCAAACAACGCATCGAGATCCCCGATGCCGAGCAGGGCGTGCAGCAAGCCGCTGTCCCGCACATATGTCTTGGGCGATTTAACAAGGCGCTTTCCGACATTCCGATGATACGGCGGCAGGCGGCGGACCAGGAGCAGGTCCACCAAGAGCCCGAGATAGCTTGTAATCGTGGGCGCGCTTACCCCGATGCTTGAAGCCAGTTTGGCCGCGTTGAGCAGGCCGCCTTGGGAGTGGGCGAGCATGGTCCACAGCCGCTCCAAGGTTTCCGCCGGGATCCGCGGGCCAAACATCGGCACATCCCGCTCCAGGTAGGTGCGGATGAAGTCCCGCCTCAGGGCCAGGCTCTGGGCGTCATCGGTGGCCAGAAAACTGTCCGGGAAGCCGCCCCGCAACCAGAGTGCGTCCATTGCAGGCGGGCCGGTTTCGAGCACATGCAGCGGTCCCATGTCCACATAGGCAATCCTACCGGCGAGTGTTTCGCTCTGGCGCATCAGTTCGATGGCGGCGGAACCCAGTAGCAGGAATCTCCCCGTGCGGCGGCCGCCCCGACGTCCCTGATCAATGATGCCTCGCAAGCTCGAAAATAACTCCGGAACCCGGTGGATCTCGTCCAGTATCACCAACTTGTCCTCATGCCGGGCCAAAAACAATTCCGGCTCCGCCAGCTTGGCGCGGTCGGCATGGCTCTCCAAATCCAGATAGACACTCGGGCGCCCGGCCGCCACCGCATGGGCGAGAGTGGTCTTGCCGACCTGCCGCGGCCCGATTAACGCCACCGCCGCTTGCCGGGCCAGCGCTTGTTCCAGTTCTTTCTGGATGGCTCGCTCAATCATGCTTGTATTCTAAAATAAATAATTTCGATTTGCAAGGAAAACGCGCAGGGCTGTCGGGGGCTGAGAAATCATCACGAGGGTATTGAATATTGAAGATTGATGATGGGGTGAAGTGCTTGCACGCCGCCCCTGGCTCGCCCCTCAATCACCGCCCTCTTCCTCTTCGGTTCGATGTTCGATGTTCGATGTTCGCATTTCTCTGGCGCTGCCTTTAAGTTGTCCCGCTGGGAATGAGGCGAGCGGATGGTGATCGTGGAAGTTTTCATGGCGGAAAAATTCATCATGCACGACGTGACGCAAGACGAATTCTTCGGCTCTGGCGTCTCGTGAGCCAGGCTTACAAATCGTGTAAGCCAATGCCTACAAATCCTCCGTCTTGTAGGCATTGGCTCACAGAAAAATCAGCCTAGGCTTACAAAGAAATCATTGGCGTATTCTTTGCGGATCGTCCCATCATCGTCCGAATCGACTGCCGGTGTGGAGCATTCCGACAGGCATGCACGATCACAACCTAACGGAGAGACAAAAAAACACCCAAATGAAAACGAAATTCCCGATGAGCATGGCGGCTGCCATCTTGATTGCAATCAGCGGCGCTGCGCAGGCGACAACCTTTGGCTATTGGGGCTTTGGCACTACGGCCGCGAAGACGTCGAGTTCGATCAGTGCCGCGGTCACCGGGGTAACCGCCAGCAGCTTCGCCTATACCGGCTGTGGCGTTGCTGACACGCAATACTCCGCGACC
>CAIYYV010000450.1 GCA_903930425.1 Akkermansiaceae bacterium
ATCGAAGATGAAAAAAAGATCGCGTCCTTCGTCCGAAAGGGCTTGGAAGCGCAGGGGTTCGTGGTCGATGTATGCCACCATGGCGATGACGGGTTCACCGCGGCCTCAACCCGGCCCTACGATGCGGTCGTGCTGGATATCATGTTGCCGGGCCGCGATGGCTTGAGCATTTTGCGCAACCTTCGCGAACGAAAACTCGCCGTGCCAGTCATCCTGCTCACGGCCCGCAGTGAATTGAACGAGCGGCTTGAAGGGCTGAATCTCGGTGCCGATGATTATCTCACCAAGCCGTTTTTTATTGAGGAACTGATCGCGCGCCTCCATGTCGTGACGCGCCGGGCGTCGGGTGCCAGCCAAAGTATCCTGGCCGTGGCGGATCTCATGGTCAACCTGCTCACCCGCGAAGTCACACGTGCCGGACGAAAGATCGACTTGACCGCCCGCGAGTTTGAGTTGTTAGAGCATTTTGCGAGATCGCCCGGCAGGGTGCTGACCCGCGCCCAAATCAGTGAGCGGGTCTGGAACTACGATTTTGATCCCGGCACGAACCTGGTGGAGGTCTATATCCAACGCCTGCGCAAAAAAGTGGAGGGTGAGGGGGAAGCGAAATTGATCGAAACTATCCGCGGTGTGGGATACCGCATGAAATCAGACGCATGAAACCCCCATCGTTCCGCCTCAAAATCGCCCTGTTCTCCGCCATCATCTCCGGAGTCGTGTTGGTCGCCTTCAGCTTGGCGGCGTTCCTGCTGATTTCCAAACAGAAAATCGAAAGCCTGGACACGGAAATCCGCTCGATCGGTACTCGCCAGCCGGGATGGATTACCAATCGCCGCGATTTCAAGCGGCTCGACGAGGCACTCGGATTCATTTTCGGCGAGGATCATCGCGACCAGGTCATTCTGTTAGTCAAGAATGCCGCGGATGGTAACATTCTCTACACCTCGGCGGGTTGGCCGTCCGACTGTGATCCTGCCCAACTCGATTGCACACTCACGGCAGACCCCAAGGCACCCCCCGCAGCCGTCGCTCCCAAAGAGGACGGCACCGCATCCAATGGACGGGGTTGGGGAGGGAAGGGCCGTGGTCTCGGGCCCGGAAGTGGTGCAGGCATTGGCCCGGGGAATGGCGCGGGGAGTGGCGCGAGTCAGACCTTGTTCACCATGCTTCCCAAATTTCTAACGATCCGCACGGGTGCCGGTCAATGGCGCCTCGGAATGCTCGGCACTGCCGACACCACTTGGATCATCGGCTTGAACTTCGCTCAGTCACTCGATGAATTGGCTCGCCTCCGCAATGCCTTTTGGGTGGCACTGCCGCTTGCCCTTTTTCTTGTGGGATTTGGCGGATGGCTCGTTGCGGGACGGGCCTTGCGGCCGATGAGGATGATCGCGAGCACTGCCGAGCGAGTCACCTCCCGCGGCCTGGATCAACGGATTCCCATGACCGATGAGGATCCGGAGATCGCCCGCGTCATCCTCATGCTCAACCGCATGATCGATCGCTTGGAAAACAGCTTCCAACAGGCCACCCGCTTCAGCGCGGATGCCTCTCACGAATTGAAAACCCCTCTCGCCATCATGCAGGGAGAACTTGAAAACGCGCTTCAGGATGCCTGTCCGGGGTCCAGGGAACAACAGGTTTTCAGTGGCTTGTTAGAAGAGATTCACCGGCTAACAACCATCACCCGCGGACTGTTGTTGCTTTCCCGCGCCGATGCCGGGCAGCTCAAGCCTGCAACAGAAAACCTGGATCTCACTGCCATGCTCAATGGGCTCATCGAGGATATCCGGGTGCTTGCCGAGCCAGCGCGCTTGGATTGCGTCGTGCATCTGCAGCCTCAATTGCACGTGTCGGCCGATCCGGTCCTGCTGCGCACCGCACTCCTCAATCTGTTGATCAACGCGGTCAATTACAACGAACCGGGCGGTAAAATCCAGGTGACGCTTGAACAGTTAGATCCGCACGTGGTCCTGACCCTCGGCAATTCCGGGCCGGGGATCCCCGAGCTGGATCAAAGCCGCATCTTCACCCGTTTTCACAGGGTGGATGTCGCGCGTCAGCGGCAGGTGGATGGAGTGGGGCTCGGGCTCAGCCTGGCCCGTGAGATTGTCCGCGCCCATGGCGGCGAACTCGAACTCCAGAAAAGCAAGCCCGGATGGACCTGCTTCGTGCTGCGCCTCAATGCCTGAGAAAACGAAAAAACCCACAGTGTGACAACACTGTGGGTTGAATGGAAACGGCCCATAGGCGGACCGTTGCGGTGGCCGGTGCGCCGGGCGATTCCTTCGAACCGCCCGGTGTGTCGGCGCTATCTATCAGTTTCCGGTAGGGCAGTTGCCGCCACCGTTGCCACCCTTACCCTTACCCTTGCCACCGCGGCGACCGGTGCCGTCACGTGGGCCCGACTGCTTGCCCTTGCCATTGGCTTGGCCCTGACCTTGGCCGTCACAGGTGCCGCCATTGGCTTGTTGGCAGGCTTCTTTACAGGCGGCGCGTTCTTCGGGAGTCTTTTGCGAACAGCCGTTGCCGTTTCCACGGCCACCTTGACCGTCTTGTGCCAGTGCGGTGCCGGCGGTCAAAAGTGCGGCGGCAATCCATGTCGTGATGCAAATGTTTTTCATGTGTTTTCTTTTTTAGTGTTGTTTTGAAAAACGCCAAACGCGGCGCCTTTCAAAAGCTATAAACCCCACATGCATGAACTGAGCCCTCGTCGACGGATTACAGTTCTGTTATCTTCCGTGAAACCGCAATCAACGTGATTTCTCCGACGGTTCCTGCAGTTTCCGGCAGATATCCCCCCACGGGGTGCTCGCATATTCCGCTGCCAGTTTCTCGAGATCCTTCTTCGCTCCTTCCATGCCGTTCTGACCAATCTTCTTGATCGCGAGCTGGTTGATCGCGATCATGCCATCCACATATTTTTTGGCGGCGGCATCGGCAAGCAACTCGCGGTGCAGTGTGTCGAGCCCGGCGGTGAGCCTCGGGTCCACCTTGCGATCGGTGAGAAACGACGTCCACATCAATGCACGGCCGGGATTGCTTGACTTGAGACTCGCGGCAAGACGGAGGATTTCAGCCTCGCATTGCCACGCTTCCTCAGCATGGACCTTGCGATGATCTGCTAGAAACACCGCGTTGAGATGAGTGATGCCGTCATCCATCAATTCACTGCCCGCCCATTCGTGTTTGCCGACAAAATAGCGCATGAATGAATTCTTCGCCTTGGTGCCCAGTGCGGTGAGAGAAGCGGCGGTGTTGTCGCGGTTCCAGCATTGCGTCCCAGCCATCGCATAGATCGTGAGATCACGGTCCAGCGGCGCGCCACAGGCACCCATCCCACACGCCAACACCCCGGCGGCCTTCGCTTGCTTCGACAAACGGAATGAGCGCGATGATCCGCCGGAAAATCCTCCCAGATAGATCCGCTCCGGATCGATCGGAAGGTTCGCGAGCGCATGGTCGATCGACGGAATCACCGACTTGCCGTCCGTCTCGTTCGCGGACTCCACGGAGGTGATGATGATCCATCCGTTGCGCTCCGCACCCGCATAATATCGCTGAATGCTGGCTTCCTTGCCGTGGTGCGGGTCAAGAACCATCAAGAGCGGATGCTTCCGGCCCTTGGGCAGTTGCTTCGGCAGATAAAGGTAATACGTGCTTCCCGGCGCGGCCTCTATCGGCCCGGCCATCTTGCCGAGCGGCCACTTCAACGAATCTTCAACGCTCACCACTGCAGACTGTGAAATTTCACCGGCCGCCGCGAGATTGAAATGCTTTTGCAACAACGCAATGTCCGCGGCACTGAATTTTTCCATGGGCACTTGCGCCACCTTCCTGTCAGCTGTCCGCAGCACCACGATGTTCGCGTTCACCGACTCGGCTGACGCTGTGATTCGGGTTCCCGAGGCCGATACCCAGTCACGCACGGCCGTGGGGGCTGCCCATAATGCCATTGAGCTTCCAATCGCCAGCCATCCCATCAACGCAAGGGGTTTCACAAGGGGTTTCAAACAAATCGATGAATCGAACGGGCGCTGGGTTCTCATGCTGTGTCCAAAACCGTTAGCAAACTGGCTGATGCATGTCA
>CAIYYV010000451.1 GCA_903930425.1 Akkermansiaceae bacterium
GAACCACGGATGAACGCGGATAGACACGGATGATCAAGAGCTTACATCGATCGGACAGTTCACCTAGCAGATGAATAGAGATAGAGTCGCGAAGGGTTTATGCCTGTTCATCAGTGGTTCTATTTTCCTATCTAGGTTGATGTGGAGGGTGTGGTCTAGGAGGGAGGAGGAGCACCGCTGTGCGCCAGCCTTCCTGCGAAGGCATCATTCAGCACCAGTATCCCGATTCCCTGACCGGACCACTGCAATATCGTGACAAATTCGTGACAAATTCGTTTCAATCCGCTGAAACTCAGCACAACATGTGCCATACATTACTATCTTTAAATATAAATCTACTTATATCAATGACTGTCAGGACATGGAGTGGATCTATTTTGATTGAGGCGATGAGGGATTGGATTTTCGGGTGTGGTGGCAAGAGTGATTGACTGCAGGAAATGCAAGATCCTGCATCGATTGCAGTGTGAGTGGGGTGAGAGTTTGAGCTTTGGCTCCGAGGAGGCTCTCATTCTTCTCGACCGCAGAGTTTTTTTTGTGATAGGGAATGCAGTGATGAGTGCGAAAAAATCAGTGGGGAGTCAGCAATCAGAGGCGGCCGCCTCGCTCACAGTCGAGTCCGTTCCCGAGGCGTTATTGGTTTGTTTGCAGGATCCCTTTGATGGTTTGGGAGATTCCAGTGTGATCGTTCGTTCCGAAGTGCCGGCCATTGACGGTGCGGGTGCGTCGCCTTGGTTGATCGAGACGGTGATGGAAATGAATCCGCCGCGTTGCTTTGAAGGCTGGGCGACTCGGGGAAGTTTTATGATTGATTTGAGTGTGCACGCCGCTGCGTTTCCCCCATCGGGCACCGCAGGTGAGTCGGTCCGCATCACATCAGGCAGCGGCAATTGTCAGGTCATCGTGACGCAGGAATCGAACCGCAAAGTGCGATTCTCGCTCGCGTCGGGTGCCTTTCATGCCGCCGAGAAATCCCTCAAAACGGCCGACGGTCCGCGATTTTTCAATGCCGATATCGCGTTTGAACTCAACGGCACCGGAGGATTGAGTGCCGGGGCCGTGGCGGTTCTGTCTGTGAGCCGTTGGGGGCATTTGATTGCCGGTTCGAGTGTGCCTTCCCAAGGGATGGCCTTTGATGGAAAGTGGCGGCAGAAACTGGACGACGCCGATGCGGACTCGACCGCGATGGGCAGCTGGGCCTTCGCCGTGTTGGACAGGACCGATTATGATGCGCTGTGCCTGAGTCGCGGGTGGGTGCCGCGCATTGACTAACAGTGAGGAAGAAGCTGCCTCAAGCGGTGCGGCGCGGGATTTTTTTGATCAACGCACGAGGATGGCGTTTTCCGGGCAGACATCGCGGCAGGTGTTGCAGCGGGTGCAGAGCTCGTCGGTGATCGTGTGTTTCTGATAGGGAGTCATGGGAATGGCGTCCACCGGGCAATGTTGGGCGCAGAGCGTGCAGCCGATGCAGGCGTCGGTGACCGAGTAGGTGATGAGGTCGCGGCACTTGCCCGCCGGGCAATGGCCGTGCAGGTGGGCTTCGAATTCCTCGCGGAAAAATCGCAGTGCCGAGAGCACGGGATTGGGGGCGGTTTTTCCAAGTCCGCAGAGGCTGGCGCGGCGCACCATCGCCGAGAGCGTTTCGAGGTCGGTGAGATCGTTCGGCTTGGCCTTGCCCCTGCAGAGGCGTTCGAGGATATCGAGCATGCGGCGGGTGCCGATGCGGCAAAACGTGCATTTGCCGCACGACTCGCACTGGCAGAAATCGAGGAAATAGCGGGCCATTTGGACCATGCAATCCGAGTGATCGAGCACGATCAAGCCGCCTGAGCCCATGATGGCACCTATGCCTGTGAGTGACTCGTAATCGATCGGGGTGTCGGCGAGTGAGGCGGGAACGCAGCCGCCGGACGGGCCGCCGACGAGCACGGCCTTGAAGGGTGATCCGACGGGCGTGCCGCCGCCGATGTCCTCGACGACCTCGCGAAGCGAGATGCCCATGGGCACTTCGATGAGTCCGCCGCGGGCGATGCGGCCTGCCAAGGCAAAGACTTTGGTGCCTTTGCTGGTGGGGGTGCCAATGGCGGCAAAGGCAGCAGCGCCGTGACGAAGGATCCACGGGACATTGGCATAGGTTTCGACATTGTTGATCAGGGTCGGTTTGCCGTGATATCCCTGCTCGGCAGGGTAGGGGGGCTTGAGGCGGGGAATGCCGCGCCGGCCTTCCATGGATTCTAACATCGCTGTTTCCTCACCACACACAAAGGCACCCGCGCCCTCAAATACCTCCAACTCGAATGCAAAGCCAGAACCTGTGGAGTTGGCTCCTAACAGCCCGGTCTCCCGGCACAAACGAATCGCCTCTCGCAGGCGCTTGACCGCCGACGGGTATTCGGCACGCACATAGATCCATCCTTTTTGTGCGCCGACGGCGAAGGCGGCGATCATCATGCCCTCGATCACGCGGAAGGGAAACGACTCCATGAGCATCCGGTCCATGAAGGCACCGGGGTCGCCCTCATCGCCATTGCAGATGATCCATTTTTCGGAGACGGCGATATCGTGGACGACCTTCCATTTGCGGGCGGTGGGGAAGCCGGCACCGCCGCGGCCACGCAAGCCACTCTGGTCAATCACGTCGATCACTGCGGCGGGCGTGAGCGTGTCGAGGCAGGCGCGGAGGCCGGCGAAGCCGTCGTGGGCAAGGTATTCTTCGAGGTCGAGCGGATCGAGTTGGCCGAAATGTTCGGTGGCGATGTGTTGTTGTCGGCCGAAGAACGCGGTGACCCTCGGGCTCGGGTTTTCGAGGGTGCGGCCCGGGCCGTTGTCTAACGAAATTCCTGAGAGCCAGTCGAGGGCGGTGGCGGTGGCGCGGCGCAGTCGCGGCAGGATGCCGTTTGCTCGGAAAAATTTCCGCAGCAGGGCGTCGGCGTGTTCCGCGTGTATTCCGGAAAACTGGACGGGCGCCTGACCGGGGCGGGCGATTTCTATCAGCGGTGTGCGGTCACACATGATCACGCATCCGACGCGTTTGACGGTGGCGTTGAGATGGCCGCGGGTCACGGCGGCTTGCAGTGCCTCATGGGTTTTTCCGCAACCGCGGGCGACGCAGCACGAATCGAGGCAGAGGCGGATTTCGCCCTCGACCGTGGCGGGAGGTGCGAGCACTGGTGCGGGTGGTTTGCGGCGTTTGAGATCGCGTTGCTCGCGCCGTAAAAAATCTTCTAACATTTTTGGGGCGGTGTCCCGAGTGAGATGGCCGAAGCTGGCGTCATGGATTTGCACCACGGGGGCCAGAGTGCAGCAGCCGACACAAAACACCTTTTCCAAGGTGAAGATTCCCTGAGCGTCGGTGTCCTGTCCGGGTTCGAGTTCGAGATGTTTGCGCAGCGACTCGTGAAGATCTTCCGCGCCGTGGAGATGGCAGGCCGTGCCATTGCAGACCTTGATGTGGTGGCGCCCCATCGGCCGGTGACGAAACTGCGCGTAAAAAGTGGAAACCCCGGCGAGCGTGGCAGGTTGAATGTCCGTGAGTTCACACACACGACGCAGCACGGAGTCGGGCAGGTAATGGTAATGCGCCTGAAGCGCTTGCAAAATGGGAATCGCCAACTCCTCGTTGCGGCCAAGGCGTTGGACGACCTCATCGACGAAGCCCAGATCGGGCTCGGCGGTCGGCGGCGCGATGGATCTGTTAGTTGCCATTCCGTGTGCCGATGCAGAAAAGGTTACTGGTGCCGCGCAGATAGATGCGGCCTGTGGAAAAGGCGGGCGAGGATCCGGTATTTTCGCCGAGTGCGGCGCGGCCCATTTCCTTGAAGCCATCGTTGGTTCCCTCGCCGATGATCGTGACTCCCTCGGTGCTGAGAAGATGGAGTCGCCCGTTGACCAGTGCGGGCGACGCTTCGAAGAGCGCCTTGGTGTCGTGTTTCCACAACGACTTGCCGGTGAGCGCGTCAAAGGCATAAAGTTTACCAAAGACGAGCGTGTAAATGCGCGGGCCATCGCAGAGCAGGCTGCACAGGTCGGGCAAGCCGGAATCCTGTTGCTTCCAAACGATGTGGGTGTCGGTCACGTCGCCGGTGCCGTCGGGGCGGATGGCGGCGATGCACGTTTGGTCGCAGGCGACATAGACGAGTCCGTTGGCGAAGGACGGCGACGAGGCGACATCGCCGCGCATGCAGTTTGCCCGCCAGAGTTCCTTGCCGGTGGCGGGGTCGTAGGCGATGACAAACGGATCGGCACTCGTGATGATTTGTTCGCGCCCCTGATGGGTGATCAAAATCGGCGTGACCCACGAGCTCGCGACGGGCCGGGATGTCGTCCATGCGGCCTCGCCGGTGCGGGCGTCAAGGGCCATGATTTTGGATTTGCCGGCCTTGGCTTCGGCCTGGTCTAACACGACGATGACCCGGTTTTGCCAGAGGGTGAGAGAGGTGGCGTGGCCATAGGTATTTTCCGGGGTGCCCAGGTTGCGGGCCCAAAGACGCTTTCCGTCGACCGTGAATCCGGCAATGTCGCCATTCGCGAAAATGGCAAAAACCATTCGGCCGTCGGTGGCGGCGGTGGGTGCCGCATACCCGGTGTCCTCCATCACTTCCGGGGCCTCGGCGCGCTCGCCTTGGGGTGTGGTCACCGGTTGTTTCCATGACAAAACGCCGGTGATGGCGTCGAAACAATATAACTCCCGGAGCTTCTTGGTGGCCCCTGTGAGGAAAATGCGGGAACCCCAGATGACGGGTGAACTTTCACCTGGCAGATCGACCCCGGTTTTCCAGAGCACATTTTCGTTTTTCGCGCCGTCCCAGGTTTCCGGAAGGTCCGCCAATTGTGTGATGTTCGATCCATCGGCCCCGCGGAAGAACGGCCAATTTTTGGCGAGTTCTCGGGCGTCGGGGAATGCGTCGCATTCCGGGATTCGAGTGGTTGTTAGAGCGTTTGATTGGTTGTTAGAAATCAGGGGATTCTGCCATGTCCAGCGGGTGTTCCAGACGAGTGAGAGGGTGAATCCGGCGAGGGCGGCGGTGGCGCTGGTGACGGCGACGGCGGCGAGTCGTGAGGAGTGGGCGGGATCTGCGGGGCGGGCGGAAAGACAGGGGGTCGGCACCGGCGCTTGTTTCAGGTGTCGGGTGAGTTGCAAGGCGGCGACAAAAACGAGCGCGCCCGCCAGCAACAAGTAACCGCCGCGATTGGCGAGTTGCTCGCGCCGGAAATAATCGTGGCGCAGTTGTTGGTCGAGTTCGCGGATGTGTTGTTTGAGTGCTTCGTTTTTCGGTTCCGCGCGCAAGGCGGTTTTGTGGGGGAGCAATTCACGGGCTTCGACCAGCCGGACCTTGCCGTTGCCGGGCCCCTGATAGAGATGCAAGGAATTCGAGATGAGCCAGGCCCCGAGGAGCAGCGAAAACACCGCGGCAATGAACGCAATCCTCGCGCTGGCCTGTGCCCAAATGTGCCGGGAGGAAACGGGCGCGGTGCCGGACGCGTCGAGCGCCGGACTCGGAAGTGAGGGTGCCGACTTCGGGTCGGATGGCCGGATCATTGGATCATTCGCCACGATCCCTCCCTTCTGTGGATGCGGCCATTGGCACGCCGCGGCGCACAAGTTCATACGGGCATGTCGAGAAGCAACGGGCACATGACACGCAGCGGCCGTGATCGGTCGTGTAATCGGTCGAGCTCATCGGAAAACAAAGCCGGCTCAGTTTCAGCGCGAGAATCAGCCCAAACACGGCACCCAGCCAGCGCCCCAATAGGAAGAAGCGGGATTCTAACACTTTGGCCTTGGCGATGACCGTGGTCCGGTCCGCTCCATGCTGGCGAAAAGCGGTGAGCACCTCAGAGGGCGGGACGGCGGCTGCGGCTCCCCGCTCCTCGGCCAGCACGAGCGTGGCCAATTGGCCGTCGGGATGCAGAGGCAATGATGCGATCCCGACCCTGCCGCCCAACCACCCGAAAATGAGCGCCGAAAGTGGCAGGATGAGTGCAAGCATCACAACGCGCCGCCGCCCGCTGGTCACGCGCTCCGGACCATGCAATGCCGGCATGGGCGGGTTGAGCGCCCCGAATGGACAGGCATTTTCGCACAGCCGGCATTGGGTGCAGGTGTCAGGTGTCACGGTGGGCCGCCATTTTGAGAAACGCGACGCCACGCCTAACAGCGCACCGTAGGGGCAGAGGTATCGGCAATACGGCCGCCCAACAAACATCGATAATAACAGCAACGCCGCACCGGTTAGAAACATGCAACGAGGGGCCGCCATCCGGAAAATTCCCACGAACGGGTCAAACTGACAGATGATGAACAAACTGCCGGTCGCCGCGAAGAGCAGCGCGAGCGCAAGATACACCCATGGCACGATGCGCAACATTTCATCCAACCAAGCGGGAACTTTGAGCGGCTTGATCAACAGCAAATCCTGAATCGCCCCGTGCGGACAAACGCCCGCACAAAACCCGCGACCCCAAACGAGCGCCACCGCAAGTGGCAGTGTGAAAAAGGCAATCACCGTGAGAGGCACCGCATAGCCGGGGTCGGCGAGGCCCAGGGCCACATTTTGGATCGACCCGATCGCACACACACAACCGCGCTTCCAAAAACCGAAATACGCGAGTGACACGAGCGACAAGACCACGACCCCGTGCCGTGACCGGCGCTTTAAACTGAGCCATGAGGCGGCAGCGAGGGCAGCGGCCAATACGGCGACATCGAGCCATCCAACACCTCGGGAATCAAGTGCTGGCACCCAGGTTTCCGGCAAGGTGTGGCCGGTGAAGTCGGGGGGCGGAAACCGTTCGACTCCCAGCGCCGGAACAAGGCACATCATCCATAACAGCAAAACCGCAACGAACGGCCAACCAGGTGCCCATGGCCGAAATGCGGCGGTACACCCAATGCGTGATCGCCCTCGATGAACTTCGGGTTGATCCAATGACATGTGGCTCATGGGCGCTGCTTGTCCTTTCCGCGTAACAGATAGGGCTGGGCGGCCGGGACTTGAACAAAGGCTTGCGCCGGACACTCGCGCGAAATCGCGCAGATGTTGCAATTCACACAACGGTCCTGATTCACCTGAAGATAAAGAGAACCGTTGCCAAACATGTTGCAGCCTTTCACGCATTTGCCGCATCCGATACACAGGTCCTTTGTGATACTATATTCATAGTAGGGATCCTCAATGAATTTTCGCTGGATCGCCCCGGTCGGGCATAACTGGTTTTCCGCGCCCTCGTCGAGGTTGACGGGTTCAGGCTCAAAATAGCCGGTGCATAACTTGCAGTAGCCGCACATGCCATAGGAATGCGTGCACTTGACTGCCGAGACTTCGAGCACGCAGGCGGTGGCGCAGCGGCCGCATTGGATGCACTTGTCCGGGTCGATCTGCCAGCGGGTGGTCGATTGGTTTTCGCGGGAGGCGAGAAACCCGGCGGACGCGCCGATGCCTGCCAGCCCGATCCCGCGGGCGCCGGTGATGAGAAGTGCGCGGCGGTTGAAAAGAGGGGAGGTGCCGGGCACGGGAAGCGGGCGGGCAGGGGATCCTGCCTCTGCACCTTGATTTTGGTTCGATTCGGGGGCGGTCATGGGGGTGGTGCCTTGCGTTGCATGATGCGCACCGTGCCGCCGACCACGTCGAGGACGAGGACGCGGCCATTCGGGTGGATGGCGGCATAGATGCCCGAGCCCAATGAATTTGGAGTGCCGGCATTGGCGGCTTGCAGGTATTCGGGGAACGATTCGGGACCGGCCACCAATCCGGCGAACTCGCCTTGCGAGTGATACAATTTGACGCGAGGCAGGCCTTTTTCGCAGGTCACGAAACTGCCGTCCGGAAAGATGTCAAAGCTGACCGGATTGCAACACCCACAAAATCCGTCCACCGCAAATGACCCCTTGCCCCAAGCCGTCTCAAACTCACCGTCGAGTGTGTAGGCTTCAATCTGGTGTTCGCCCGGATTGGTCACGCGCAGCAAGCCGTCCGGGGCCATGCGCACACAAAAATACGGGCTGGGGACGACGAAGCCGCGGAGGTTGTTGTCCGGCCCGCGCTCACCGATGACGGCGTGTTTTTTTCCCTTGGCATCGAGTTTGAGCAGCACGCGGTTGCCGGCATCGGCGATGAAAATCCATTCCCGCACAAGCGCGATCGAGGTCGGTAAAAATCCTGCGGAAAAATCACCCCACTCGGCGACCACTACGCCCTCTGAATCTAACACCAAGATCTTGCCGGGCTGACCGATGAGCATTTCCCCGCTCGGGCGCAGTGCGACCGAATAGACCGGCGTGTCTAACAGAAGCGTGCGGGTAGGCACACCGTCGGGCGAAAATTTCCGGATGCCGCCCGTGCCGACGACGACGATCGATCCGTCGGGCGCGACGGCGAGGTTGCGGGCGCGTTCGAGGCCCACGGAAAACCGGGAGACTTCCTCATAACGCAGCAGTGAGGGATCTGACGATTGAAAACGGGAGACGTCGTAGGTGAATTCCGCGCCGAGCGGCGGCCTCGGGATGGGGTTGTTAGAAGGTTTTTGTGAGAATCGTTTCACGGCAAACCCGGCCAAACCACCGAGACCGGCCAGCCCGCCACCCCAAGCCGCCGCCCGCAAAAGCGCGCGCCGATTTTGGAGCCCGGATTCCGGGTTGTTGTTTCTGGCCGCATCGATTCCATGTTGCGGATCGGGAGAATTGTGAGGCGGGTCTTCAGGCATGTCGGGCGGGGGCGCTTGGGTGAGACTTCGCAGCTGCCGGGGCGGCGGGTCTTCGATTTTTCGAGTCGATTGCCATGGGCAGGCGGCAATCCGGGAGTTGCGGGCAGGCAGAACACAGCGCGGCGCGCGAGCACGGGCTGCGAAGGCTGCGCCATGCGAGGGCGGATGCGAGTCCACCGAGGACCAGCAATCCGCCGTGGCGAAGGATGTCGCGTCGATGGGTCATGCGGTGTTTTTACACGGATGGGCGTTCATTTCTTTCTCAGGTCGAGACAGATCAATTGGCTGAGGTCTCTCGCGATCAAGTGGCCATTGGCCATCGCCATGGGGCCCCAGGCGTCATGGCCGTCGAGCACTTTGGCACGGGCGAGAAAACGAAACCCCTGAGGAGTCGCTTCCGCCATCGTGAGATCGCCCGCGTCGTTCATCGCAAAGATTTTGCGATCGGCGATGAGGAATGGCCCGAGGCCGAAGCGGTGGGCCATGCCGCTGGCCCAGAGCAGTTTTCCCTGCGGGTTGAGGCAGACGAGTTCTCCGTTAGGGCGGATACCGTAGAGGTGATCCTGATAGAGGATCGGTGTTTGTTGGGTGGCACCGAATGTATCCGCGTCGAGCCGGAATGCGGGTTTTACCGCCCATTGACCGGCGTTTTCAGTGACTTCTAACATCATGGATCCCGCCTCATAGCCGCCAGACAGAAAGATCCGGTTGCCGGGCACCGGCACGGGTGAGGCCACGGTGGCAATGCTGATTTTCCAATCCGGGGTTTCCCAGAGCAATGACCCGTCATCGGCCGCTACACCCGCCACACCGCGGTGGCCGCAATAGATATACATTTTCCGGCCGGCGATTTCCATGGGCGTGATCGACACGTGGGTCATTTTCCATTCGCGAGGATTCGGGGTTTTCCAAATCACTTTGCCGGTCGCGAGATCCACCGCGATCATCAAACTGCTGCCCGCCGGCGCGAGGATCACTCGCTCGCCATCGATCAACGGGCACTGGCCGGCATACCAGGGCGGCACGGTGCTGCCATATTCCCTCACCAGATCGATCCCCCATTGGTATTTTCCGGTGAGCTCGTCGAGGCAGCTGACATGGCATTTCGGGCCGAGGCTCACGACGTATTGTGGCGTGACGGCTGGGATCGTGCGCGACATGCCGTGGTTGCGCTTCACCGATAGGGGATACGAAAATTTCCAAAGTTCCTTGCCATCGGCGAGGGATAGGCAGCGCAGTGCATCGGTTTTGGCGCTGCGGTCATAGTCCATCAGATAGACGCGGCCATTGAGCACGGCGGCCCCCGCGTGCCCTTCGCCGACGCTGACCGACCAAACGGGCTTGGGATTTCCCGTGGGCCAGGATTCGGCCAAGGGCGTGCCATCGGGGGAGATGGCATCATGGTTTGGTCCGCGAAAACCCGGCCATGCCGCTGCGGAATCAAGGCTCACAGAACCGCCGCCCGCCGGGACGTCGGTAACTGTGAGAATCGCTTTTTCAAGTGGCGAGGGGCCGACCGTGTCACCCGCGCTGTCGCCCCCAAAAATCGGGAGTCGCAAAGCGGTCCATCCATCTAGCAATGCGGTGCGCCAGACATAAGCGAGCGACGCGGCCGCGACGCAGGCCAGAGCCAGCGGCAGGCATTTGGCGATGAAGAAATGTCTCCGGTTCATGTGCGGCAAAAGGGATGAGCTGTCGCGAGGGAAAACGCAACACCCCTGTTCATCGGGTCGCAATCACTTCCACCGTGAAACCTTTTAGATAACCGGTCTCCGGCAGCGTGATCAATATCGGATGGTCGGCCCGTTGGCGATGCTCCGCAATGAGTCTCAACGACTTCTTGGCGTCGACCGATGCGTCCGCCAGGTTTTCAAGAAAGAGCTCGCGCGACGCATGATGCGAACAACAAAATGTCGATAGAACACCGCTTTTATCTAACAACTTTAACGAGCGTAGATGGATTTCCTTATACCCGCGCATGGCATCCATGAGGGTTTTTTTATTGCGGGTGAAGCTGGGGGGGTCGAGGATGATGAGATCGTATTCGGGCTTGGCGTGTTTGAGAAAATCGAAAACATTGTGTTCGAGGACCTCCACTTCCAAGCCGTTGAGAGCGGCATTATGGCGCGCGGCCTGGCAGGCGCCCGCAGAAACATCGATGGCGGTCACTTTGGCGGCGCCGGCCTTGGCGCAGGCGAGCGCGAAGCCGCCCTGGTTGGTGAAACAATCGAGCACGCGCTTCCCGGGTGCCAAGCGCGCGATTTCAGCGTGTGACTCGAGTTGGTCGAGATAGAGGCCGGTTTTTTGGCCGTCGAAGAGATCGATTTCAAAATCTAACTCATTCGAGCGCACGACGAACGATCCGGGGTTCGAGCCGTGGAGCATTTCAATGCCGGGTTCCATTCCCTCGGCCTTGCGGAATGGGGAGTCGTTGCGGAGGACAATCGAGGTGGGTGAGAGCAGGGCAAGGAGCGCGTCGCGGATCAGGTCTTTGCGCAAATCCATGGCGAGCGTGAGCGTTTGGATCGAGAGGTGTGCGCCGTAACGGTCCACGATCAGGCCGGGGATGCCATCGGACTCGCTCCAGACAAGCCGACACAGGCACGGGTCGATCCCCGCGCGTTCACGCGCCTCAATCGCTTGGCGGATGCGCCGGGTGAAGAAGTCGAGGTCGAGGTCTTGGCGGCGGCGGGAAAATCGCCGGGCGACAATTTGGGAGAGTGGGTTGTAGATGGCCGATCCGAGTGGGCGGTCCCGAAAATCTTTGAGCGAGATGACGTCACCGGGCTGGGGATTGCCGAAGGATTTTTTAATTTCGGTGGCGTAGACCCACTCGTGACCATGAAAAATACGCGCTCTGGGAGCGATGATGAGACCTGCCATGGGCAGGAATCTGGGGGCAGGGCAGGGGGCTTGTCGAATCCGAAACGGTGCCTGAGTGAGCTTCGATGAAGAATCGTGCTTGATCCGGCACGGCAAAGCCATTAGCCAAGGGCTACCAACCATGGGCCAACAAACTAACAAGATCATCAAACGCCGCCGCCGTGCCGATTACCTCAAGCGGAAAAATGCGCAGGCAAAACTCGGCGGCATTGTGAAAAAACCCGCTGTCAAGAAGGTGTCCGTCGCAAAGAAGGCACCCGCCAAGAAGGTCGCTGCGAAAAAAGCCCCGGCTAAAAAGGCCGCCAAAAAGGTGGCAACCGAAACCAAGACCAAGGTGCCCGCCAAACGGGCCGCCACCCCAAAGGCCGAGGTTGAGATCGCTGCAAAAGCCGAAGAAACCCCCGCTTCTTAGCCGGGATTCTTCCCGATCTGGATGGGATGCAGACCTGCCTGTTAGTGATTTTTACGGGCTTGGCCGTCATTTTCCGGCTTGCGGGAGCGACTGTGGAACCCACGGCTGCCGCCCCCTCCAGCGAGATCCATGCTTGGGTCCGCGACTTGTCCAACGAGAGCTTCCGCGTCCGCGAAAATGCCAGCCGGGAAATTTGGAACTTGGGTGAGGCGGCTTTGCCCGCACTGCGAGAGGCCCTTCGTCTGAGTGACCCGGAGTCGGTGCTCAGGGCGCGTGATCTCATTCGCAAAATCCAACTGCAGATCACCCCGGAGACGGATCCGGCGGTCACTGCCTCGATCGAACGGTATGCCAAAGCCTCACTGACCGAAAAAACCACGCTCTTTGCCAATCTCCGCATGAAGGGTGCCTGGCGGCAGATGCTCCAACTGTATGCTGCGGAATCCGATCCCTCCACCCGCGAAAAACTCCTGCCCTCGATCCATGGCATCGCCGTCAAAGCCGCTCGCGAACGCATGCTGCAAGGACAGGCTCAGGAGGCCCAAAAGTTTCTCGCAATGGCCCCTGCGGGTTCGGATAGCTTGCTTGCACTGGCAGAGTTTCATCGCAGCCACGGCACGCTCGAGGCCGAGTTGAAACGCGCCCGCACCGTCAAAGGTCACAAGTCTCAAGTCTGGCAACTCGCACTTGAACGGGCATCCGGTGATCTCGATGCCGCACAAAAATCGGCCAACACGGTGAGTGAGCCACGCGTTGCCGCCGCCATGGCCGCCCTTTCCGGCGATCCCTTGCCGTGGCTGCATCTCATCCAGCAGGATCCGGAGCCGGATGCGGTTCTCGCTGCTTACACCCGCGCCGCCAGCCGGCGCTGGTCAGGTCAACCGGTGCGCCCGGCCGATCTGGATCCGCTGAGCCGCCTGCTCAGTTCCCGCAACCCAGTCGAGCAAATGTCGGCCATCAATGCTTCCTTTCTCCTCGGTGCATTCGATACTGCCGAAGCCACCCTCGTCAAATCCCAGCCGCTCAATGCGTTTCGTTATTTTGAGTCGTGTGAACGCATCCCGGCTGCCCTCAAAGCCTTGGGCCTCGACCCGGAACATCCGGATTACCCCGCCTGGGTCACGCAGTATCTCCAGAAACTTCCCGCAGATGATATCGAGGACCAACACGAACCGGCCGACCAAGGCGGTGGCCTCGCCGCTCTGGCGAATTTTCTCGAACGCAGGGGACTGCATGAAGAAGCGGCGGCCGCCTTCTCCGAACCACTGGTCACTCTCGCCACAAAAGACTTCAATGCATTTATCAATCTGTTAGGCACGCTTTTCGGCAACCGCGAAACCCAGAGCGGTGCCCCGGTGCTTGCCAAGCGCATCGCTGCCACCTGGGCTGGTCAGGATGCCAAACGCTGGGATGAAATCACCATCGCAGCCCTCGGCGAGGATGATTGGACCAAAACTTGGTCGGATTGGCTCACGGAAATGAACCCGAATGCCACCCAAGCCGAACGCTTGGATGCCATGCTTTCTTTGTTAGGTGTCGGCCCCGATCCATCCCGCAGGCGCGAAAAGTCGCTCGCCATGGCATGGCAAGCGGTCGCGGCCGTTCCCGTGGAGCAAAGGCACCCGCTCGTGGCCCGCATTGCCTCATTGTGCCTCGAAACCGGCGACGTCGCGAATAGCCTCAAAGCCTGGGATTTGCTTCCGGAAAACGAACGCAAAAAGGTGATGTGGAGCGACCACATCCTCGATCTTTCCGCCGTCTATCGTTGGAACGAAACGGCCGCCGTCATTCTCCAACAAATCGCCCTCATCAAGGAATCGAAACAGGAAGCCAGCGTGCCATTGTTTGCCTATGCCGCAGCCGCCCTCCGTCTGGCAGGCCGCCATGACGAGGCCGCTGCCCACGACGCTTTGGCCGATCAATTGGCCCTCGGCAACCCTGCCGTCGCCATCCAAATCGGCCAGGGCTACGCGTTTGGCCGCGATTACCGGCGGGCTGCCGAGTGGTGGGCGCGCGCCGCCCGACAGGCGGATCCCGATTCGGGCGAGTTCGCCATCGCTCTGAAACTCCACTCGGAAGGATTGTTAGAAGAAGAGAAATGGAGGGAATGCGCCGCCACGACCGAAGTCCTCGCCGCGATTTATGTCGCGTCCGATTACCGCGCGGCCAGCCCGCAACTCCTCCTCCGCCAACGCCTCCAAGCCGATACGGCACGCGCACTCTCGATTCTCAAGACCGACCGGACACAGGCGATTTCGTTGTTAGAAAATTGCCATCGTTTGTTTGCCAGCGATGGCTCGTTGGCAGATTTCTTTTTCCCGGCGCTGCGCAAGGTCGGCCTGATCAAGGAGCATGATGCCTGGTTTCTCGAATCGTGGAATTTCATGCAAGCCGTCATCGCCCGTTACCCGGAGTCCGACAATACCCGCAACACCGCCGCCTGGTTCGCCTCGCGTGCCCTGAGAAAACTCGACGAGGCTGGCCCCTGTCTTGCGAAAGCCTTGGCCACCAACCCCGACCAAGCCGCCTACCTCGATACCATGGCGGAAATCCAATTCGCCAAAGGCAACCGCGAGAAAGCCCTCGAGTGGTCACGCACAGCCATCAATTTTATGCCGGATGATCCGCAATTGCGCCGGCAGCACGAACGATTCCGCGCCGACCCATTCCCGCAGTGAGGTTTTTTTGAGGGCTTGTGAAAACGCTCCAGTCCCATGGGAATGCTCCGAATTGTCTCAGCGCATCTGACGTGAGCGTCCACGCATCTGCCTCGTGCCAATGCATTCTGCCGTCTCATGGCTTGACAGCGGCCGCGCTCTCAGGCGGTATCCCTCGTCCCATGCCCAAGCTCTCAATACGCGACCTCGATGTGTCATCCCAAGAAGTCCTCATGCGGGTGGACTTCAATGTCCCTCTCAAAGACGGTTCCATCACCGATGATACCCGCATCCAAGCCGCGCTGCCGTCCATCCGCCACCTCCTTGCGGGTGGTGCCAAACTCGTGCTTTGTTCGCACCTCGGCCGTCCGAAAGGCGGACCCGATGCCAAATACTCGCTCGCACCCGCCGCCGTGCGCCTCGGAGAACTCATCGGTCAAGCGGTCGCGCTGGCCCCGGATTGCGTCGGTCCGGCAACCGCCACCCTGCGGGCGGCCCTCCGCCCCGGACAAGTCCTCCTCCTCGAAAATACCCGTTTCCACGCGGCTGAAGAAGCGAACGACGCGGCCTTCTCGAAGGAACTCGCCGGCACAGCCACCCTCTATGTCAACGATGCGTTCGGCAGCGCGCATCGTGCCCATGCGTCCACCGAAGGCGTCACCCATTACGTCACCCGCAGCGCCATGGGTTTCCTCATGGAGCGCGAACTCAAATACCTCCAGCAAGAACTCGAATCGCCCGCCCGACCCTTCGTTGTCATTATGGGCGGATCCAAAGTCTCCGATAAAATCCAAGTCATCATGAGCCTGTTAGAAAAGGCCGACACCTTGATCATCGGCGGGGCGATGGCCTTTACCTTTTTCAAGGCGCAAGGGTATGAGGTCGGCAATAGCAGGGTCGAGGCCGACAAACTTGATCTCGCGTTAGAAATCCTCGCCAAGGCAAAAGCACTCGGCAAAACCCTCCTGCTCCCGTCGGATACGCGGGAAACTGACAAGTTTGAAGACGGGGCCCAAACGCGTTGCACCCTGCCGTTCTCGCAAGGCGGCAGTGTCACTCCGGGTTGGATGGGCATCGATGCCGGCGATGTCGCCATCGACGAGTTTCGCAAAGTCATCCTCGATGCGAAAACCGTGATCTGGAATGGCCCGGTCGGCGTTTTCGAAATTGAGAATTTCGCCAAGGGCACCCGCGCGGTTGCGGAGGCCGTGGCCGAAGTCACCCGTCGCGGCGCGGTGAGCATCATCGGTGGCGGCGATTCGGTCACCGCCGTCAACCAATTCGGCCTTGATGAGCAAATGACTTTCATTTCCACTGGCGGCGGCGCATCCCTCGAATTGCTCGAAGGCAAAATCCTTCCGGGCGTTACGGCCCTCAGTGCGCCCTCAATCTAATTCTCCTCACGCTTTTTTTTCTCACCCACATCCATCCACCTATGATCCGCAAACCAATCTTCGCCGCCAACTGGAAAATGAACAAGGGCGCTTCCGAAACGGAAGACTTTGTCAAAAGCTTCCTCTCGAAAATCCAAGGTCAAAATTTCCCCTGTGAAATTGTGATCGCCCCGCCATTCGTCTCACTGCCCAAACTTGCGGACTTGCTGCACACGGCCACCGCCGGCCAAAATGCCCACGCAATCCAAATTGCCGCCCAAAATGGCTCGCAGTTTGACTCCGGTGCTTACACGGGCGAGGTCAGCCTGTTGATGCTGCGCGAGTTTTTTGTCCACTTTGTCATCCTCGGCCACAGCGAGCGCCGCGCCATCTTCGGCGAGACGGACGCGGTCATCAACGCGAAGATCAAAAAAGCCCGCGAAGCCCAACTCAAACCGA
>CAIYYV010000452.1 GCA_903930425.1 Akkermansiaceae bacterium
CATTCCGTTCTTTCAAATGCGAAGTCGAGCACCCATCCCGCTCTCTCCCGCCACCGATGGATCGTCCGGCGTGTTTTTTCCAAAACGCCCCGGACGAATCGCCGATGGCGCGGCAGTGTATGCCTCCAACGGCTGCTACCTCTGCCATACCCAAGTGGTCCGCCCCACCTACGCTGGCACCGATCTCTACCGCCCCGACTCCGGCGGACTCAAGGCCGACCCGGATCGGGGCGACACCCGCCGCGAAACCAATGCCTATGACTTCCTCGACGAATCATTCGCCCAAATCGGCGTCATGCGATTCGGCCCGGATCTCTCCAACCTCGGCCGCCGCGTGGAGGCGCTCTACGCCCCAGGCGGAAATCCCGAGGCGTGGCTGTATGCCCATCTCTATCGTCCGCGCGACAACCCAAAACTGCGGACATCCACCTGCCCACCTCACCCGTTCTTGTTTGAAAAACGCGAAATCAAAGGCACGCCGTCATCAGATGCCCTCGCCCACCCCGTCGGAAATAACCACGAATGGGTCCCCAGCACCGAGGCCAAAGCCCTAGTTTCCTACCTGCTCTCGTTGAAAAAAGACCACAAAACTCCCGCTTCACTCGATTTTTCCCCCAAACCACCGCAGGCATCTCCGTGAATTCTCGCTGGCTCTAACATCTTTGAAACATGCCATCCACTCATGACAAACCCGCGGATCAAATCACGGACCGGCCCGATGGCTCGCCCGTCCCTCCCTCTCCTCCCGCACCCATTCCCCTCGGCGTCATCACCACCTGCGGCATCGCCTTGCTCATCGCCGCCGGTATCCTCGGAAATATCGACCCGCTCTTTGACTATCAGGCGACATTTCGCCCAGGATATGTGAGAAAACCGGCCCCGGGCGACACTGATGGCGGGCCACCACCCCAGGAGGCCCTCGCCGCTTATATCACCCAAGGCGCAAAAATCTATGCCACTAAATGCATCACTTGCCATGGCCCCGAGGCCAAGGGCGATGGATCCAATTTCCCACCTCTCGCAGGCTCGAAATGGGCCATCGGGGAAACCCAACGGTTTTCCATGATCATTCTCAACGGCCTGCGCGGACCCATGAGCACCGGAAAAACCTATGCCGCAGGCATGCCCTCCCAAGCCCAGGGCCTAACCCCCGAGGGCTTGGCCGGCGTCATGACCTATGTGAGAAATCACTTCGGCAACCACACCGGCGATGTGGTCACCGTCGATATGGCCAAGTCCGCGCTGACCCTTTCCGCCGCCCGACCTCATACCGGCCAACAAGTCACCTCCGAAGAACTCACCAACGATCACCTCAAAGCCCTCCCCGGCCACTCAATCCTCCCTCAATCACCAGTCAATCCCATCACCCTCACCCCGGTCCACATCCCCAAACCGACCCTTCCCTGATCCTCCCACTCTGCCAGATCCCGTGAATTTGTTTGGCCGTAACAGGGAATTTTGAGACAAACCGCCCGCCATGGGGCATTAGCTATCGGATGATCCCTTCCCCCGCAAACTGCTGGAAGCACTGGCTGGCCGAGCACGGCCCGCGCCTCCTGCTCTTTGCTCGCGGCTGGAGCCAGTCCCGCCACGATGCGGAAGATCTCGTCCAAGACGCGATTTTGCGCATGTGGCATTACCAAGCGGATAAAGGCGGCGGCCCGCCCGACTTGCCCCTCGTCTTTTCCACCCTCCGCTTCTGCGGCCTCAACCATCACCGCAGCGAATCGCGTCGCCGAAAACGCGAGGAATCGATCATCTATCTGAACGATTTCCAAGATGTCTGGCTGGACCCCGTGCTCGAAGAAGATGAAGAAGCCGGCATCCTCAGAAATGCCGTCCAACAACTCAGCCCCAAACTTCGCGAAGTCGTCATCCTGAAATTCTGGAGTGGTCTCACGTTTTTGCAAATCTCAGAAGCCCTCGCCATTTCGCCCAATACCGCCGCTTCCCGTTATCGATATGCCTTGGAACAACTGGCGCACGAATTGCGCCGCATCAAGGAAAACCGCCATGCCCAAGCCTGATCCCATCGAAACCATCCTCGCCCGCCTCATGCCCCCCGCATTGAGCGCTACCTCCCAACATCGGATCGAGTCCATGCTCGATTCACTCGCCCAATCGTCCACCCAAGCCTCCACCTCCCGGCCTCACCACCGCTTTTCTCTCCATCCCATGCTCTCCGCAGGCATCGCCGCCGCCGGAGTCGCCGCCGCCTTGATTTTCTCCCTGACCACGCGCCCCACACCCGCCTCCCTCACCTCAATCATTCCCAACTCCCCACCCCGCTCCGAATTCATCCTGGTCAGCGAGTCCGATCGCGTCGAATCCATGATCGATGAAGGATGGCAGGAAAATCCCGACGGATCCACCCTCCACGCCCTCCGCATCAATGTGGTTGAAGAAAACAGTCTGTTAGACGAAGAAACCGGAATCGTCATGCAGGTTTCAGAACCCCGGGAGGAACTCCTCCTCATGCCTGTCAGCACATTCTAACATGAAACCTTGGCTCCTCATCGCATTTTGCATCAGCCGGTCGTTCTCGTCCGCCGCTGATCCCGAGCAAGTCCCCCCCCCGCCACAAGCCCCCCCCCCACAAGCCCCCCATGCCTGGCTCG